>NZ_JBEZUZ010000026.1:0-76203 GCF_040636735.1 Streptomyces sp. NPDC035033
GCCCTGCTCGACGGCGAGGACCTCGCCATCCGGCACGGCGTGCTCCTCACCGACGGGCGCAACGAGCACGAGGCCCCCGAGGCGCTGCGCCGGCAGCCACGCGGAGGCGGTGCCGCTGTCGTCGCTGCCCGGCCCGAAGAGGTGCGGGGCGAGCATGGCCTGGAGGTCGGCCGGGGTGGGCCGCTGGGCCACGTCCATCTGCATGCACGCCTCGATGAGCGGCCGCAGCTCCTCGGGCAGGCCCTCCAGGTCGGGGCCCTCGCGCAGCAGCATGAAGACGGTCTCGACCGGGTTGGCGCCGTGGAAGGGGGCGTGTCCGGTGGCGGCGAAGACCAGCATGGAGCCGAGCGAGAAGACGTCGCTGGCGCCGGTGACGCTGCGCGAGTCGCGGGCCTGCTCGGGCGACATGTAGGCCGGGGTGCCCACGGCGACGTTGGTCATCGTCAGCCGTGTGTTGGAGACGCCGGACGCGATGCCGAAGTCGATCACCCGGGGGCCGTCCTCGACGACGAGGACGTTGGACGGCTTGAGGTCGCGGTGGACGAGCCCGGCGCCGTGGATGGACTGGAGGGCCTCGGCGACGCCGGCGGCGAGCCAGCGGACGGCCTGGGCCGGGAGCGGCCCGCACTCGTTCACTATCTCTTCCAGCGAGGGCGCCGGCACGTACGCGGTCGCGAGCCACGGCACGGCGGCGCGCGGGTCGGCGTCGACGACGGCGGCCGTGTAGAAACCGGAGACCGCCCGGGCGGCCTCGACCTCCCGGGTGAACCGGACCCGGAACAGCTGGTCCTCCGCGAGCTCCGTGCGCACGGTCTTGATCGCCACGCGCCGGCCCGACGCCGACCGCGCGAGATAGACCAGACCCATGCCGCCCGCGCCGAGCCGGCCCAGCACCTCGAAGGGCCCGATGCGTCTCGGGTCGTGCTGCGTCAGCTGTTCCACTTGCCTGCCACCTCCCCGTACGGGCCATGACGATACGGCCCCGGCCCCTGATTCTTCCTGTCCGGAGCCCTGGTTGCGAACCCGGGGGCGGATCGGGGTGTCACACCTCATACGGAGCGGATCGCTCACCCGGTGGCGGGCGGCTCCGGGGGGACGGACGCGGCGGGGGCGGGGCGGGTGAGGGGGACGGTGTCGGTGGAGGGGGCGGCGGCCTCCGGCTCGGCGAGGAGGGGCTCGGGGGGGACGGGGGCGGCGTCCGGTTCGGCGAGGACGGCGAAGCGGGCGCCCTGGTTGTCGTGGAGGACGGCGATCCGGCCGTAGGGGGTGTCGACGGGGGGTTCGGCGACCCGGCCGCCGAGCCGGACGGTGGTGGCGCAGGCCGCGTCGCAGTCGCGGACCGCGAAGTAGACGAGGACGTGGCCGGGCATCTCGGCGGGGAAGGCGTCGGTGATGACGGCCCGGCCGCCGAAGGCGCTGTCGTCGCCGGGGCGGGAGCCGGGCGGGGACCAGACGCGGTAGTCGAAGCCGGGCTCCTTGCCCTCCTCCGCGGGGTCGGCCTGGCGGCCGAGCCAGCCGAAGACGGAGGCGTAGAAGGTGTCCACGGGCCCGGGGCGGCGGGTGTACACCTCCATCCAGCAGAAGGAGCCGGGTTCGTTGACGACCTCGAAGCCGTCCTCGTCGCCGGACTGGCGCAGGCCGAGGACGGCGCCGCCGGGGTCGGCGGCGAGGGCGAGGACGCCGAAGGGGCCGGCGGGATACGGCTCCATGACCATCTGCCCGCCGGCGGCCTTCACCCGGGCGGCGACGGTGCCGGCGTCGGCGGTGGCGAGGTAGACGGTCCAGGTGGTGGGCATGCGGCCGTCCCGCTTGGGGAGGAGCCCGGCGACCCGGCGCCCGTCGAGCAGGGCCTCGTCGCGGTCCTCGTCGAAGGTCCAGCCGAAGAGCTCGCCGTAGAAGCGCTTGCCCGCCTCCAGGTCGGGGAGCTGCGCCTCCACCCAGCAGGGGGTGCCCTCTGTGAATGCCGCCATGTCTCCACGCTAGGGCGGCGGGGCCGGGGGCGCCCCCGGTGTGCGCCGTCCGGGGAGCGGCCGGTGGGTTGTCCACCGAAGTTGTCCACAGCCTGTTCATAAGAGGGGTGGTCGGCACGGGGAGGGGGTCCGGTCCCCGTGGCCGGATCCGGCCCCCGCGACCCGCCGGGGACACCCCCGCCGACCTCGGGGAACGGGGTGCACCCCATTTGCAGTCGGCCGAATCGCGCGCCGACCCCCCCTCGGTAAGCTGACGGCATGACAGGACAAGTACGCACCGTCGACGGCCGCGTGGCCGGACGACGCGGCCAGGCGACGCGGCAGAAGCTGCTCGACTGCCTCGGTGAGATGCTCAGCTCCTCGCCGTACCGGGACGTCAAGGTGATCGACGTGGCCCGGAAGGCGGGTACTTCACCCGCGACGTTCTATCAGTACTTCCCGGACGTCGAGGGCGCCGTCCTGGAGATCGCGGAGGAAATGGCGAAGGAGGGCGCCGGGTTGACCGAGCTGGTCTCCGGACGCTCCTGGGTCGGCAAGGCGGCCTGGCAGACCTCCGAGGAACTCGTCGACGGCTTCCTCGACTTCTGGCGGAAGCACGACGCGATCCTCCGGGTCGTGGACCTCGGTGCCGCCGAGGGCGACAAGCGGTTCTACAAGATCCGCATGAAGATCCTGAACTCGGTCACCAACTCCCTGACGGACGCGGTGAAGGAGCTCCAGGCCAAGGGCAAGGTCGACAAGGAGGTCAGCGCGGCCGCCATGGCGGGCTCGCTGGTGGCGATGCTGGCCGCCGTCGCCGGCCACCAGAAGGGCTTCACCACCTGGGGTGTGAAGCAGGCCGAACTCAAGCCCAACCTGGCCCTGTTGGTCCACCTGGGCATCACCGGCAAGAAGCCGGCCAGATAGCCCGGAGCCCTCTCCTTCACCCGTCCTGTCGTCGACGCCGACGCCGGCCGCCGCCCCCGCGAGGGGCGGGGCCGCCGTCGGCGTCGTCGTGTCCGGGCCCGTCCGGCGCCGGGTCCGGTCCTCGCGTCCGGGTCCGCTCAGCGCCGGGTGAGGCGGAAGAGCCGGATCTCGCGGTCGACCCGGGCCTGGTAGGCGGCGTACGGGGGCCAGAAGGCGAGGGCCGCCGCCCAGGCCGCCGCCCGCTCCTCCCCCGTCAGCCGTTCGGCCCGCACGGGGACGGTCTCGCCCTTCCAGCTGATGGCGGCGTCCGGGTGGGCGAGCAGGTTGGCCGTCCAGGCGGGGTGGCCGGGGCGGCCGAAGTTGGAGCCGACGAGCAGCCAGGTCCCCCGGTCGGGCTCCGGCACGCAGGCGAGCGGGGTGGTCCGCTCCCGGCCGCTCCGCGCGCCCGTGGCGGTGAGCACGACGCCGGGCAGCATCCGGGTGCTGAGCAGCGTCCTCCCCCGGGTGAGCCGGTGGACGGCCTTGTCGAGGGCGGGGACGACGTGGGGCGCGATCCGGGCGAAGGTCCGGGTCGAGGAGACCTTCTGGACGAGTCTCACTCCGACGGGCATCAGGCGGCCGCCTCTCCGAGGAGTCCGGTGCGCTGCGCCGCGCGGTCCCGGAGGCGGCCCGCGGGGCCGAAGAGGAGTTCGTCGGCGGCGGCGCGGCCGGCGTAGAGGTGGGCGTCGCGGGCCGGGGGCGCGCCGGGTCCGCCGTGCGGCCGGGCGGCCTCGCCGGCGGCGGCGCGCAGGGCGTCGAGGGCCTGGGCGAGGGCGAGGGGGCCGCACTCGGGGCCGGGTCCGGGTTCGCGGGCGGCGCGGTACGTCAGCGAGCGGGCGGCCTCGACCTGGGCGTACAGGTCGGCGAGGCGGTGGTCCGCGGGCCGGCCGGGCCGCGCGGGTCCGGCGTGGCCGAGGGCGCGGTCCAGGGCGCCGCGGGCGGCTCCGGCGGCCTCGGCGGCGAGCAGGACGGCGGCGGTGCGGCCGGCGGCGGCGAGGGCGCGGGTGACGTCGGCGGGGTCGGCGGGGTCCTCGCCGAGGAGTTCGGCCCGTACGTCGCGGAGCTGGACGCCGGCCTGGGAGCGGGTGGGGTCGAGGCCGGCCCGGCGGACGCGGACGAGGCCGGGGCCCGCCTCCCCGGGCGTCACGAGGTGGAGGAGGGTGCGGCTGCGGGCGAAGCCGCCGGTGTGGGCGGCGACGAGGAGGAGTCCGGCGCTGTGTCCGTCGAGGACCTGCTCGGCCTCGCCGTAGAGGAGCCATCCGTCGCCGTCGGGGGCGGGCCGGGCCTGGACGCCGCCGGCCCGGCCGTCGCCGGACCAGGCGCCGGTGGTGTTGTCGCCGGTGAGGCCGAGGGCGTGGGCGAGGGAGCCGCCGGGGAGGGCGAGGGCGCAGGTGAGGCCGCCGTCGGCGATGCGGGGCAGCAGGGCGGCGCGCTGGGCGGGGGTGCCGAGGGCGGCGATCAGGGGGGCGGCGAGGGCGCTGGTGGCGAGGAGCGGGGAGGGGGCGAGGGCGCGGCCGGTCTCCTCGCAGGCGAGGGCGAGTTCCGGGGTGCCGCGGCCGGTGCCTCCGTACTCCTCGGGGAGGGCGAGTGCGGCGAGGCCGAGTTCGCCGGACATGCGGGCCCACAGGGCGGGGTCGTACCCCTCGGGGGCGGTGGCGGCGTCCGGGGGTCCGGCGTGCCGGGCGAGCAGCTTCCGCAGGGTGCGGCGGATCTCCCGCTGTTCCTCGGTGAGCGCGGCGGGCTCCGCGCCGTCGGCGATCTCCATGGGGCTCCCTCCGTATCTGACGGAGCGTCATGTTAGGGCGGAGTCACGCCGGTTGCCCAGAGAGACGCGGGTCCCGATCGCAGAGATCTGATGTACCGTCAGATCCATGACCGCCCTCGGAACCACCTCACCCCACGGCCGGGGCCGGCGCCGGGTCGCCGTCGCCGGCGTCGCGCTCTCCGACTGCGGCCGGGTCGACGAGGCCACCCCGTACGCGCTCCACGCCCAGGCCGCCCGCCGCGCCCTCGCCGACAGCGGCCTCGACCGCTCCCTCGTCGACGGCCTCGCCTCCGCCGGACTCGGCACCCTCGCCCCCGTCGAGGTCGCCGAGTACCTGGGCCTGCGGCCCACCTGGGTCGACTCCACCGCCGTCGGCGGCGCCACCTGGGAGGTCATGGCCGCCCACGCCGCCGACGCCATCGCCGCCGGACACGCCAACGCGGTGCTGCTCGTCTACGGCTCCACCGCCCGCGCCGACATCAGGGCCCGCCGCCGCACCTCCGACCTCTCCTTCGGCGCCCGCGGCCCGCTCCAGTTCGAGGTCCCCCACGGCCACACCCTGGTCGCCAAGTACGCGATGGCCGCCCGCCGCCACATGCACGCGTACGGCACCACCCCGGAGCAGCTCGCCGAGGTCGCCGTCCGGGCGCGGGCGCACGCGGCCCTCAACCCGGAGGCCATGTTCCGGGAGCCGATCACCGTCGACGACGTCCTCTCCGGCCCGATGATCGCCGACCCCTTCACCAAGCTGCACTGCTGCATCCGCAGCGACGGCGGCTGCGCGGTCCTGCTCGTCGCCGAGGAGTACGTCCCCGACACCGCGAAGGCCCCCGTCTGGGTCCTCGGCACCGGCGAACACGTCTCCCACACCGCGATGTCCGCGTGGGAGGACTTCACCGTCTCCCCCGCCGCCGTCAGCGGCCGCCTCGCCTTCGAGCGCGCCGGCGTCACCCCCGCCGACATCGACGTCGCCGAGATCTACGACGCCTTCACCTACATGACCCTGGTCACCCTGGAGGACCTCGGCTTCTGCCCCAAGGGCGAGGGCGGCGCCTACTTCGCCGGGAAGGACGCGGTGCCGGTCAACACCGACGGCGGCGGCCTCTCCGCCTGCCACCCCGGCATGCGCGGCCTCTTCCTCCTCGTCGAGGCCGTCCGCCAGCTCCGCGGCGAGGCCCCCGGCCTCCAGGTCCGCCGCCCCGACGGCTCCCTCCCCCGGCTCGCGGTGGCCTCCGGCACGGGCGGCTGGTTCTGCTCCTCGGGCACGGTGGTCCTGGGCCGCGACTGACCGCCGCGGCCCGCGCCCACCCCCTACGCTCGGCCCATGAGCGACTTCCACCACGCCCTGCGCTCGCTGCGCGTCTGGGACACCGAGCTGCCCGCCTTCGACCCGGCGACCGCGCCGGCCGACCCGCTCGCCCTCTTCCACGGCTGGTTCCTCGCGGCCGTCGGCGCCGGGCAGACGGAGCCCCACACGCTCTCCCTCGCCACCGCCGGCGCGGACGGCCGTCCCGACGTCCGCACCGTGATGCTGCACGACGCCGACGAGCGCGGCTGGCACTTCGCCTCCCACGCCACCAGCGCCAAAGGCCGCCAGCTCGCCGCCCGCCCCGAGGCCGCGCTCGGCTTCTACTGGCCCGTCCAGGGCCGCCAGGTCCGCGTCCGCGGCCCCGTCGCCACCGCGAGCCGCGAGGAGGCGTACGCGGACCTGCACGCCCGCACCACCGGCGCCCTCGCCGCCGCCCTCACCGGCCGGCAGAGCGAGGTCCTCGCCTCCCCCGCGGCCCTCGCCGAGGCGAGCGAGGCGGCCTGGCGCCGCGCCGAGGCCGAGCCGGACGCCGACGCCCCCACCTGGACCCTGTACGTGGTCGAGCCGGCCGAGGTCGAGTTCTTCCAGGGCGACGCCCGCCGCCGCCACCTCCGCCTCCGCTACCGCCGGGACCCCGCCGCCCCCGCCGGCTGGGCCAGGGAGCTGCTCTGGCCCTGAGGGCGCACCATGGAAGGGGAGGTGTGAGAACCATGGCCACCTACATGGACGTGCACCGCGGCATGGTCGGGATCACGGAGGAGCAGCTCCTCGAAGCCCACCGCGCCGACCTCGCCATCGAGAAGGAGGAAGGCGTCCACTTCCAGAAGGCGTGGGCGGACCCCGCGTCGGGCACCGTCTACTGCCTGTCGACCGGTCCCTCCGCCGAGGCCGTGCAGCGGATCCACGAGCGGACCGGGCACGCGCCCGACGAGATCCACGAGGTGCCCCTCACGGTGTGAGCGCGGCCCGCGGGGCCCCCGGGCCGGTCCCGCGGCGCCCGGCACGCACCCGCGCGCCGGACGCCGCTCCTCGGTCCGGTCCGGACCGGTCCGGTCCGGAAGGAACGGCCTACGCGTCCCGGGCGCCGTGCTCCGCCCCGTACATCTCCTCGACCTCCCGCGCGAAGTCCCGCAGCACCGCGCGCCGTCTGAGCTTCAGCGAGGGCGTCAGGTGCCCCGAGGACTCGGAGAACTCGGTGGTCAGCACCCGGAAGGCGCGGATCGACTCGGCGCGCGAGACCAGCCGGTTGGCGTCGTCCACCGCCTTGCGCACCACCGCGAGCAGCTCCTCGTCCCGGGCCAGTTCCCACAGCGCCAGGTGCTCCTTCCCCCGCATCCGCCGCCAGTGGGAGAGCCCCTCGTGGTCCAGGGTGATCAGCGCGGAGACGTACGGCCGGCCGTCGCCGACCACCATGCACTGGGCGACCAGCGGATGGGCCCGCAGCCAGTCCTCCAGCGGGGCCGGGGCCACGTTCTTGCCGGCCGAGGTGACGATCAGGTCCTTCTTGCGGCCGGTGAGGGTGAGGTAGCCGTCCTCGTCGAGGGAGCCGAGGTCGCCGGTGGGGAACCAGCCCCCGGCGTCCGTGTACGGCACGGCGGTGCCGCGCCCCGCGTCCCAGTAGCCGGCGAAGACGTGCGGCCCGCTCAGCCACACCTCCCCGTCGTCCGCGATCCGCACCCCCGTGCCCGGCAGCGGCAGGCCGACCGTGCCGGTGCGCGGGGCGAGCGGCGGGGTGACCGTGGACGCGGCCGTCGTCTCCGTCAGGCCGTACCCCTCGAAGACCTCGACGCCCGCGCCCCGGAAGAACTCCGCGAGCCGCACGCCCAGCGCCGCGCCGCCGCAGATCACGTACCGCACCCGCCCGCCCAGCGCCTGCCGGATCCGGCGGTAGACCAGCGGGTCGTACAGGGCGCGCGCCGCCCGCACGGAGAGCGGGGGCGCCTCGGTCCGTCCGAAGCGGCGGGCGGTCCGGGCGGCCCGGTCGAAGGCGGCGCCCCGCCCGGCCCGTTCGGCGGTGGCTCGCGCCCGGTCGTAGACCTTCTCCATCACGTACGGGATGGCGAGGAGGAACGTCGGCCGGAAGCCGGCCAGGTCGTCGAGGAGCTCCTCGCCCTCCACCGACGGCGCGTGCCCGACCCGCACCCGCGCCCGGACGCAGCCCACCGCCACCATCCGCCCGAAGACGTGCGAGAGCGGCAGGAAGAGCAGCGTGGACGGGGGTTCGCCGCCCTCGGGGGCGAAGACCGGGTGGAGGAGCCGGACCGCGTTGTCGACCTCGGCGAAGAAGTTGGCGTGGGTGAGGGCGCAGCCCTTGGGCCGGCCGGTGGTGCCCGAGGTGTAGACGAGGGTGGCGAGCGCGTCCGGGGCGAGCAGCCCCCGCCGGGCGGTCACCGTCTCGTCGGGGACCCGCTGCCCGGCCCGCCGCAGCTGCTCCACCGCCCCGGCGTCCAGCACCCACAGGTGGGTGAGGCCGGGCAGCTGCCGGCGCTCGGCGGAGACCAGCCGGGCCTGTTCCGCGTCCTCGACGACGCAGGCGACGGCTCCGGAGTCCTGGAGGATCCAGCGGGTCTGGAAGGCGGAGGAGGTCGGGTACACGGGGACGGTGACGAGCCCGGCGGCCCAGGCGGCGAAGTCGAGCAGCGTCCACTCGTAGGTCGTCCGGGCCATCAGCGCGAGCCGGTCGCCGGGGCGCAGCCCGTGGGCGACGAGCCCCTTGGCGACGGAGTGCACCTCGGCGGCGAACCGGGCGGCGGTGACGTCCCGCCAGTTCCCCTCCGCGTCCTTCCGGGAGAAGACGACGGCGTCGGGTTCCTGGCGGGCGTTGTCGTACGGGAGGTCGGCGAGCGAGCCGCGGTCCACCCGGGGCACGAGGGCGGGGGCGGAGACCTCCCGCACCCGGCCGTCGACGCGGACGATGGCGAGGTCGGTCGGCACGGGCGGCTCCTCGGTCTGCGCGATGGACGAAGGGTCGTGCGTCGTGGAGCGGAGTCGTGCGGCCGTGCGGAGGTCTGACTAGCCGGTAACCTTACTGCGCGGTAAGGCTCAACGGGGAGACCAGCGTTCGTTTTTCATGAGGTTCCCGAGCCCGGACCAGGCGAGGTTCATGAGCGTGGCGGCCGCCTCCCGGGCGGTCGCCCCGGGCGTCTCGTTGGCCCAGGTCGCCAGCGACTCGGCCGCCCCCACCAGCGCCTGCGTCAGCGCCGCCACGTCCCGCTCGCCGATCCCGACCGGCCCGTGCGCCGCCCGCGCCGCCTCGCCGATCAGCCCCGCCACGAAGTCGGCGATCTCCTCCCGCATCCGCGCCGCCTCGGTCGCGAACGGCTCCCCCTGCGTCCGGGCGTGCCGGCTGAGCACCGCCCAGGCGTCCGGGTGGTCGGCCGCGTGCCCGAAGAAGGCGAGCAGCCCGGCCCACAGCCGCTCGTCCGGCGGCGCGGACCCGTCGGCGACCGCCGCGGCGACGGCCCCGAGCAGCGCCTGCGCCTCCCGCCGGATGCAGGCGGTGAAGAGCTCCTCCTTGGAGTTCAGGTACAGGTAGACCAGCGGCTTCGACACCCCGGCCAGCTCGGCGATCTCGTCCATCGACGCCGCCTGGTACCCCGACCGCGCGAAGCACGCCACGGCGGCGTCCATCATCTGCCGCTCCCGCACGGCCCGCGGCAGCCTCTTGGTCCCCGCCACGTCTCTCTCCGCCCTCGCTGTCCCGCCCATGATCATCCGGCGCGCCCGCCAAAGCCTACGTGCCCCGCCCCCGGAACGGGTGCGGGGCACGTGGTGCGTGCGGCGCGGGAGGCGTCAGGCGGCCAGCGCCGGCTCGCGCTCGTCGACGGGGGAGGCCGACACGGCGTCGTACCGGTCGACGTCGAGGATCTTCTCGCGGGCGGAGACGATCACCGGGACCAGCGCCTGGCCCGCGACGTTCGTGGCCGTCCGGACCATGTCCAGGATCGGGTCGATCGCCATGAGGAGGCCGACGCCCTCCAGGGGGAGGCCGAGGGTGGAGAGGGTCAGGGTCAGCATGACCGTGGCGCCGGTGAGGCCGGCGGTGGCGGCGGAGCCGATGACCGAGACGAAGGCGATCAGCAGGTAGTCGCCGACGCCGAGCTGCACGTCGAAGATCTGCGCGATGAAGATCGCGGCGAGCGCCGGGTAGATCGCGGCGCAGCCGTCCATCTTGGTGGTGGCGCCGAACGGGACGGCGAAGGAGGCGTACTCCTTCGGGACGCCGAGGCGCTCGGTGACCTTCTGGGTGACCGGCATGGTGCCGACCGAGGAGCGGGAGACGAAGGCCAGCTGGATGGCGGGCCAGGCGCCCTTGAAGAACTGGAGCGGGTTGACCTTGGCGACGGTGGCGAGCAGCAGCGGGTAGACGCCGAAGAGGACCAGGGCGCAGCCGATGTAGACGTCGGCGGTGAAGGTCGCGTACTTGCCGATCAGGTCCCAGCCGTAGTCGGCGATGGCGAAGCCGATGAGGCCGACGGTGCCGAGCGGGGCGAGGCGGATGACCCACCACAGGGCCTTCTGGAGGAGCTCCAGGACCGACTCGGAGAGGGTGAGGATCGGCTGGGCCTTCTCGCCGAGCTTGAGGGCGGCGATGCCGGCGACGGCGGCCATGAAGACGATCTGGAGGACGTTCAGCTCGGTGAAGGGCGTGATGACGTCCGTCGGGACGATGCCGGTGAGGAAGTCGATCCAGGAGCCCTCGCGCTTGGGCAGCTTGCCGTCCTGCGGGGTGAGGCCGGTGCCGGCGCCCGGGTTGGTGATCAGGCCGATCGCGAGGCCGATGGCGACCGCGATCAGCGAGGTGATCATGAACCAGAGCAGGGTGCGGGTGGCGAGCCGGGCGGCGTTGTTCACCTTCCGCAGGTTGGTGATCGAGACCAGGATCGCGAAGAAGACCAGCGGGGCGACGGCCAGCTTGAGCAGCTGGACGAAGATGTCGCCGACCTGGGCGAGGGTCTCCTTCAGCCAGGAGACGTCCTGGCTCCGGGCGATCCAGCCGAGCAGCACGCCGAGCACGAGGCCGGCGACGATCTGGGCCCAGAAGGGGACCTTGGGTATCCGGGACGAGGGCTTGGCCTCGGTGGCGGACGCGGACGCGGACACGGACACACTCCACAGGTGCGCATCGGGAAATACGGGACGGGGTGCGGCACACTTCCGCGCTGACGCGCGGGGGCCGCTGCATGCTGCCGGGGAGGCCGGAGCCTCAGGACGCGCGGCGACAACAGGCCGCGGACATACAGCGGCAGAGATCGACGTGCAGGCGCGCCACGAGCGGGATGCCCGGGGCGTGAGAGAGGCGCACTGCTGTCGTCATGGCCGATACGTTAACACTTGAACTTTGAGAACCTCAAAGCCGTTCTTTGAGAGCGAGAACCGGTCACCCCCTGCCCGAAACAGAACACCCCTGGTGAGAGCCGGGAAGCTCCCACCAGGGGCGAGCGATCTGTGAGGAACCTTACGCAGCCTTTACACCCGGCCGTCACATCCGGCGCCGGGCTCCCCGGCCCTCACGCGTCCCGCCCCCCGAGCCGGTACGTGAGGTGCCGCCCGGCCGGCATGGTCATCAGGGACGCCTCCATCGGCGTCCCGTCGGCGGTCCGCGTCAGGCGGAGCAGGCGGAGGACGGCGCCGCCCCCGGGCAGTTCCAGGTGTTCGCGCTCCTCCGCGGTGGCCAGGTCCGCGCTCACGTCCTCGACGACCTCGGCACCGGCGTACCCCAGTCGCGCGAGCAGGGTGACGGCACCGCCGGGCACCTTGCGGGGCTCCGCCAGGGGCGTGCCGCCGGCGACGGAGAGGGGGTAGTAGGAGTCGGCCAGCTCCACGGGGCGGTCGTCCAGCAGGATCAGCCGGCGCCTCACGATCACCCGCTCGCCGGCGGGCAGTCCCAGGGCGGCACGGACGGCGTCGGGCGCCTCCGTCTCGCCCGCGTGGAGGAGCCGCTGGCCGCCCCGGCGCCCGCGCCGGGCCGCCTCGTCGGTCCACGCGTCGCTCCGGCCGGGCTCACGCGGGGCCAGGTACGGCGCGGTCTCGCTGATCCAGGCATCGCCCGCCATGTCCCTGCCTCCGGCTCTCACTGCGGTCGGGCGCCCCGGGAAGGTGCGCGCGGCGGCGCGGCGGCCGGCTCCCCGGGTCGCGAGGCGGCCCGCCCCGGGCGCGGCGGGGCGTTCTAGACCGCGTCCTCGCGGGTGCGGTTCTCGTGGAGGCGGTCCTTGGCGCGGTCGACCTTCTCGACGATCTCGGCGCTCAGGGAGTCGCGCTGCTTGCGGAGCAGGACGAAGCTCAGGGGGGCCGAGACGACGATGGAGAGGAGGAGGACCCACAGGAGGTTGGAGTCGCCGAGGCCGCGCGGGAGCGCGCCGACGTAGACGAGGCCCCACAGGGCGAAGAAGCAGCCGGCGAAGATGCCGAGCCGCATCAGCGAGTAGCGGAGCATGTCAGTCCACGCTTCCCTTCCGAAGCAGTTCCGAGCCGTTCCGAGCCGTGCCGAACCTTCCCATACGGGACGAGCCCACTCCAGTGAAGCACGTGGCGGGGCGGGGGCCGGAAGGGGGTGGCGGGAGTACCTTGATCCGACACCGAGGTAATGGATACTGTCCATCTATGACCCTTACCTTTGAGGCCGATCCGGCCGTCGACACCGCCCTGACCGACGGCATCCTCGCCCTCTGGGCCGACGTCACCAACGCCGGCGGCGCCGTCGGCTTCGTCGCGCCCGTCACCACCGACGACATCCGCCCCGCCCTCCGCCAGCACCTCGCCGGCATGGCCCAGGGCACCCACCGGCTCCTGATCGGCCGGGACGAGGACGGCGCGACAGCCGCCACCGCCGTCTTCGCCTTCAACACCCACCGCCTGATGACCCACTGGGTGTGGCTCTACACCGTGATGGTGCACCCGAAGCACCAGGGCAAGGGGTACGGGCTCGACCTGATGGCCGCCGTCGAGCGCACCGCCCGCACCGCCCCCGGCTTCGAGGCGATCGAGGCCATCCGGCTCGGCGTCCGCGGCGGCACCGGCACCGACGCCTTCTACGCGAAGGCCGGGTACAAGGAGGTCGGGCGCGTCCCCGGCGCCATCCGCGTCGCCCCCGACGACTACCGCGACGACATCACCATGCTGCTGCCCCTGACCTGACCGGGCACGGATTGTCGGGTGCCGGCCCGCACCCCGTCCCTACGGTGAGGACAACGCATCGGACAGGAAGGACCGGCCGTGCTGGACGGACTGAACCGGGCCCTCGACCACGTCGAGGCGCGCCTCGACGGCGACCTCGACCCGGCCGAGCTGGCCCGGATCGCGGCCACGTCGGAGTACCACTTCCGGCGGCTCTTCTCCGCTCTCGCGGGGATGCCGCTGTCGGAGTACGTGCGCCGGCGGCGGCTCACCGTCGCCGGCGCCGAGGTGCTCGCCGGCGAACGGACGCTGCTGGAGATCGCCGTCCGGTACGGCTACGGCTCCGGGGAGGCGTTCGCCCGCGCGTTCCGCGCGGTCCACGGCATCGGACCCGGCGAGGCCCGCCGCACCGGCGCCGCGCTCACCGCCCAGCCGCGCATGTCCTTCCGCCTCGTCGTCGAAGGGAACAGCAGCATGAAGTACCGCACCGTCCAGAAGGACGCCTTCCGGATCGTCGGCGACCGGGCCAGGGTCCCGCTCGTCCACGAGGGCGAGAACCCGGCGATCGCCGCGCAGATCCGCGGGCTCGGCCGGGAGGCCCTGGACCGGCTCGCCGGCCTGTCGACGGGGGAGCCGGCCGGGCTCGTCTCCGCCGTCGTCCACCTCTCCTGCGACCGCGAGGAGGGCACCGAGCTGGACCACTGGTACGGCGTGACCGCGGGCCCGGGCGCCGACCCGGACGGTTTCGGCGCGCTCGACCTCCCCGCCGGCACCTGGGCCGTCTTCGAGAACGAGGGCCCCTACCCGCAGGCGCTCCAGTACCTGTGGCGGGACGTCTTCACCGAGTGGTTCCCGTCCAACCCGTACGTCAGCCGGCCCGGCCCGGAGATCCTCTCCGTCCGCCCGGCGGCGGACTGGAGGACGGCGGCGGCGGAGCTGTGGATCCCGGTGGAGCACGCGAAGGCGTGACGAAGAGGCCCGGCGGGGATCACCCACCGGGCCTCTTCGCGCGGGAACGCCGGAGGAACGTCAGACGCGCATCGCCTGCGGCGTCTCGCGCCGGTCCGGGTCCGGTCCCGGGTACTCGCGGATGATCTCGTACCGGGTGTTCCGCTCGACCGGCCGGAAGCCCGCGTCGCGGATCAGCTCCAGCAGGTCCTCGCGGGTGAGCTTGTTCGGCGTGCCGTAGTTGTCGGCGTCGTGCGTGATCTTGTACTCGACCACCGAGCCGTCCATGTCGTCGGCGCCGTGCTGGAGCGCGAGCTGGGCGGTCTGCACGCCGTGCATGACCCAGAAGACCTTGACGTGCGGCACGTTGTCGAAGAGGAGCCGGGAGACCGCGAAGGTCTTCAGCGCCTCGGCGCCGGTCGCCATCGTCGTGCGCGCCTGGAGCTTGTTGCGGACCTTGCCGTCCTGCATGTCCACGAAGTCGTGCTGGTAGCGCAGCGGGATGAAGACCTGGAAGCCGCCGGTCTCGTCCTGGAGCTCCCGCAGCCGCAGCACGTGGTCGACGCGGTGGCGCGGCTCCTCGATGTGCCCGTACAGCATCGTCGAGGGGGTCTTCAGGCCCTTGGAGTGGGCGAGGCGGTGGATCCGGGACCAGTCCTCCCAGTGGGTGCGGTGGTCCACGATGTGCTGCCGGACCTCCCAGTCGAAGATCTCGGCGCCGCCGCCGGTCAGCGACTCCAGGCCGGCCTCGATGAGCTCGTCGAGGATGTCGGAGGCCGACATCCCCGAGATGGTCTCGAAGTGGTGGATCTCGGTGGCGGTGAAGGCCTTGAGGGAGACGTTCGGCAGCGCCTTCTTCAGCTCGGAGAGCGAGCGCGGGTAGTACCGCCAGGGCAGGTTGGGGTGGAGCCCGTTGACGATGTGCAGCTCGGTGAGGTTCTCGCTCTCCATCGCCTTGGCGAGGCGCACGGCCTCCTCGATGCGCATCGTGTACGCGTCCTTCTCGCCCGGCTTGCGCTGGAACGAGCAGTAGGCGCAGGAGGCGGTGCAGACGTTGGTCATGTTCAGATGCCGGTTGACGTTGAAGTGGACCACGTCGCCGTTCTTGCGGGTCCTGACCTCGTGGGCCAGTCCGCCGAGCCAGGCCAGGTCGTCGGAGTCGTAGAGGGCGATGCCGTCCTCGCGGCTCAGCCGTTCACCGGCGAGCACCTTCTGCTCCAGCTCCCGCTTGAGCCCCGCGTCCATGCGGCCGCCTCCCATGATGTTTCCGACGAAATCAGGCTTCACCCACCGTACTCTCAGGCTTCTTCGGGCAGGTCTCCGACCCGGTTCTCCCACTTGGTGGAGAGCACGATCGTGGTGCGGGTGCGGGAGACGCCCTTGGTGCCGGAGAGCCGGCGGATCGTCTTCTCCAGGCCGTCGACGTCGCTGGCGCGGACCTTGAGCATGAAGGAGTCGTCGCCGGCGATGAACCAGCAGTCCTCGATCTCGGCGAGGTCCTTCAGGCGGCGGGCCACGTCCTCGTGGTCGGCGGCGTCGGAGAGCGAGATGCCGATGAGGGCGGTGACACCGAGGCCGAGGGAGGCCGCGTCCACGGTGGCGCGGTAGCCGGTGATGACCCCGGCCGCCTCCAGGCGGTTGATGCGGTCGGTGACGGAGGGGCCGGAGAGCCCGACGAGCCGGCCCAGCTCGGCGTACGAGGCGCGGCCGTTCTCGCGCAGGGCCTGGATGAGCTGCCTGTCCACGGCGTCCATAGGTATACGACCTTCCATTGTCCAGCGATACCGCAAGTTTGGGTGTAGAATCTAAGGCATGCAGGGCCGTCACCCTGCGAATCTTTCAACAGATCAACGACGATCTTTCAGGAGTGAAAACACCGTGTACACGATCGAGATGGCCTACGCCCGCATGCGCGAGCTCCAGGACCTGGCCAACCGCTCGCGTGCCCACCAGACCGCCTCCGCCTCGAAGCGCGCCCCGAAGAAGGCCGCGAAGAAGCGCTAATCGGCACGGGCGGCTCCTCCGAGCTCCCCCCGCCACCGGCGGTACAGCCCGTGCGGCACCCCTGCCGCGTCGAGCACCCGCCCCGCGACGAAGTCCACCAGATCCTGGATGTGCGTCGCCCCCGCGTAGAACGCCGGAGAGGCGGGCAGCACCACGGCGCCCGCCTCGTCCAGCGCCACCATCTGCTTCAGCGTCTGCCCGCTCAGCGGGGTCTCCCGCACCGCGACCACCAGCGGCCGCCGCTCCTTGAGCGTCACGCTCGCCACCCGCTGCAACAGGTCCTTCGACAGACCGAGCGCCACTCCCGCCACCGCGGCGGTCGAGGCCGGCACGATCAGCATCCCCCGCGCCGGGTACGACCCCGAGGACGGTCCCGCCGCCAGGTCGCCGGCCGCCCAGTACCGCACGTCCTCCAGGGACTCCACCGGCACGTCGAAGGCGTCCGGCTTCCCGTCCGCCCCCCGCGCCAGCCAGGCCGCCAGGTCCTCGCGCCAGTGCGCGTCCCGGAAGGCGATCCCCGTCTCGTCGAGCAGCGTCAGCCGCGAGGCCCGCGAGACCACCAGGTCCACGCTCTCCCCCGCGGCGAGCAGCCCCCTCAGCACCGAAGCGGCGTACGGCGTCCCCGACGCCCCGGAGACCCCCACGACCCAGGGGATGCGCTTGCCGTCGTCCATGGCGCCGAGCCTAGAGGGTGAGCCCGCGGACCAGCAGGTCGAGCAGGGCGCAGACGAAGAGGGAGATCCCGATGAAGCCGTTCGTCGTGAAGAAGGCCCTGTTCAGCCTCGACAGGTCGTGCGGCTTCACGATCGAGTGCTCGTAGCAGAAGGCCGCGACCACGATCACCAGGCCGGCCCAGAAGAAGAGGCCCGCGTCCGTCGCCAGCGCGTACCAGACCAGCAGGCCGGTGGTGACGGCCGCCGAGGCCCGGGCGCCCCACAGCGCCGCCGGGATCCCG
Organism: Streptomyces sp. NPDC035033; assembly: GCF_040636735.1. Classification (NCBI taxonomy): domain Bacteria; kingdom Bacillati; phylum Actinomycetota; class Actinomycetes; order Kitasatosporales; family Streptomycetaceae; genus Streptomyces; species Streptomyces sp. NPDC035033. Next base: position 17,013 of record NZ_JBEZUZ010000026.1, read on the forward strand.
AAGCGGGCCGGCACCGACATCACGCCGTGCGCCCGGTCCGCCTGCACGTCCTGGCAGGCGAAGATCAGGTCGAAGCCGCCGATCCAGACGCCGACCGCGAGCCCCAGGATCACCGCGTCCCACGACCACTCCCCGGTCACCGCGAGCCAGGCGCCGATGGGCCCTATGGCCTGCGCGAGGCCGAGGATCGCGTGCGGGAAGTTCGTGAACCGCTTGCCGTACGGGTAGACCACCATCGGGATGACGGCGAGCGGCGCGAGCGCCAGGCAGAGCGGGTTGAGCAGCGCGGCGGCGCCGAGGAAGACGACCACCGCGATCCCGGCCCCGGTCCACGCCGAGCGCACCGACACCGCGCCGGTGACCAGCTCGCGGCCCGCCGTGCGCGGATTACGCGCGTCGATCTCGCGGTCGATGATCCGGTTGCAGGCCATCGCGAAGGTGCGCAGGCCCACCATGCAGACGGTGACGAGGAAGAGCGTCCACCAGTCGATCTTCTTGTCCAGCTGGAACATCGCGGTGAGCGAGGCGATGTAGGCGAAGGGCAGCGCGAAGACCGAGTGCTCGATCATCACGAGCCGGAGGAACGCCCGGGTACGGCCGGGCTGCGCGCCGGGCACGGCGGCCGTGGTCACAGCCCGTACTCCTTCCAGCGGCGGTCCACCAGGGCGGCCGTCGCCGGGTCCGACTCCACCATGTCCGGCCAGCCGCCGTCCCGGGTGTAGCCCTCCTCCGGCAGCTTCCTCGTGGCGTCGATGCCCGCCTTGCCGCCCCAGAACTGCTGGTAGGAGGCGTGGTCCAGGTGGTCGACCGGGCCCTCGACGACGGTCAGGTCCCGGGCGTAGTCGGTGTTGCCGAGGGCCCGCCAGGCCACCTCGTGCAGGTCGTGCACGTCGCAGTCCTTGTCGACCACGACGATCAGCTTGGTCAGCGACATCATGTGCGCGCCCCAGATGGCGTGCATGACCTTCTGCGCGTGCTTCGGGTACTTCTTGTCGATCGAGACGATCGCGCAGTTGTGGAAGCCGCCCGACTCCGGCAGGTGGTAGTCGACGATGTCCGGCACGATGATCTTGAGCAGCGGCAGGAAGAAGCGCTCCGTCGCCCGCCCCAGCGGCCCGTCCTCGGTCGGCGGCCGGCCCACCACGATCGACTGGAGCAGCGGGCGCTTCCGCATCGTGACGCAGTCGATCTTCAGCGCGGGGAACGGTTCCTGCGGGGTGTAGAAGCCGGTGTGGTCGCCGAAGGGACCCTCGGGGAGCATCTCGCCCGGCTCCAGCCAGCCCTCGATCACGACCTCGGCGTTGGCCGGGACCTGGAGCGGGACGGTCTTGCAGTCGACCATCTCGATCCGCTTGCCCTGCACGAAGCCGGCGAAGAGGTACTCGTCGATGTCGCCCGGGAGCGGGGCGGTGGAGGCGTACGTGACGGCCGGCGGGCAGCCGAAGGCGATCGCCACCGGCAGCCGCTCGCCGCGCTCGGCGGCCACCGCGTAGTGGTTCCGGCTGTCCTTGTGGATCTGCCAGTGCATGCCGATGGTGCGCTTGTCGTGCCGCTGGAGCCGGTACAGGCCCAGGTTCCGCACGCCCGTCTCCGGGTGCTTGGTGTGGGTGAGGCCCAGGTTGAAGAAGGAGCCGCCGTCCTTCGGCCAGGTGAAGAGCGCGGGCAGCCGGTCGAGGTCGACGTCGTCGCCGGTGAGGACCACCTCCTGCACGGGGGCGTCCTTCACCTTCTTCGGCGGCACGTGGACCATCGAGCCCAGCTTGCCGAAGGCCTCGCGGACGCCGACGAAACCGTGCGGCAGCTCCGGCTTGAGCAGCCCGCCGATCTTCTCGCTGATCTCCTCGTACGACTTCAGGCCGAGGGCCTTGAGAAGCCGCCGGTCCGTGCCGAACACGTTCATCGCGAGGGGCATCGAGGAGCCCTTCACGTTCTCGAAGAGGAGCGCGGGCCCTCCCGCCTTGTTCACCCGGTCGACGATCTCCCCGACCTCCAGGTACGGGTCGACTTCGGCCTTGATGCGCTTGAGGTCGCCTTCGCGCTCCAGGGCCCTGAGCAGCGAGCGGAGATCGTCGTAAGCCATACGGGCAAGTATCGGTCACCGGCTAGGCTGGACTCGTCACCGGGGCCGCCTCGACGCGCCTCCGCCACCGCTTCCAGAGGGCTGGTCCACATGCTCAGGGCGCTGATGTTCCTCCTGCCGCTGGCGCTGCTCATCTACGCCTTCATCGACTGCCTGAACACGCCCGAGGACGAGGTCAAGCACCTCCCGAAGGTGGTCTGGGTCCTCGTGGTCCTCCTCTTCCCGCTGGTCGGCTCGGTGGGCTGGCTCGCCACCGGGAAGGAACGGCGCCGCGCCGGCTCCCGCGGCGGGCGGGGCGGCTGGGTCGCGCCCGACGACAACCCCGAGTTCCTGAAGTCGCTCGGCCAGGAGCAGGCGCGCCGGGACGACGCCCTCCTCAAGGACGGGGAGACCGGCCCCGAGCGCCGCGAGGACGAGCCGCGCAAGCGCGAGGAAGGCGACGGGGAGAAGGACGCCTGATGGAGCTGCGGCTCCTCGCCACCTTCGAGAAGGTCGCCGAAGTCCTCTCCTTCACCCGTGCCGCCACCGAGCTGGGCTACGCCCAGTCCAGCGTGACCGCGCAGGTCAAGGCCCTGGAGACCGCCCTCGGCGCCGAGCTGTTCGACCGGCTCGGCGGCCGCATCCGGCTCACCGGGGCCGGCGAGCGGCTGCTGCCGTACGCGCGCCGCATGGCCGAGCTGGCCGAGGAGGCGCGGGCGGCCGTCGCCGCCGGGGAGACGGCCGGGACGATCACCATCGGCACCATGGAGTCCCTCACCACCTACCGGCTCCCGCCGCTCCTGGAGTACGTCCACCACCGCCACCCGGCCGTCCGGCTCTCGCTGCGCCCCACCCTCGGCGACGCGACCCGGCAGGCGCTGCGGCAGGGCACGTACGACCTCGGTTTCCTCATGGAGGCCGGGACCGAGCACGAGGGCCTGGAGTCGGAGGTCCTGGCGCCCGAGCCGCTGGCCCTGGTCGCCGCGCCGGGCCACCCGCTCGCCGGCCGTACGGAGCTGAGCACGGCCGACCTGGCGGGCACCGCGCTGGTCGGCACCGAACCGGGCTGCGCCTACCGGGACCTCTTCGAGGCGGAGCTGGCGGGGTCCGGGGCGGAGTTCCTGGAGTTCGGCACGATCGAGGCGAGCAAGCGGGCCGTGGCCTCCGGGCTCGGGATCGCGCTGCTGCCCCGGATCACCGTCCAGGAGGAACTGGCGTCCGGGGCACTGGTGGCGCTCGCCTGGGAGGCGCCGTTCACGCTCTTCACGCAGCTCGCGTGGCGACGGGGGAAGCGGCTTCCGGCCCACGTGCGACTGTTCGTGGAGCAGGCGCGGCGGCTCGCCCGAGAGTGACCTTCAGGCTCGCGAGGACGATCAGCGGCACGCCGAGCGCCTGGACGAGCCCGATGTGGTGCCCGTACACCGCCCAGTCGACGAGCATCGCGACCGCCGGGTAGGTGAAGGCGAGCACCGCGATCTTCGGGGTGGGCAGCTTGGCGTAGGCCGCGTACATGAGCACGTACATCAGCCCGGTGTGGATCAGGCCGAGGCCGGCCAGCCACGCCCATCCGGCGCCGAGCCCGGAGACCGCGCCGAGGTCGGCGAAGGGCAGCAGCAGCGGCACCCCGGCCGCCACCTGCACCAGGGCGATCAGGTGCGGGCGCACGCCTCCGATCCGCTTGGTCACGAAGGTGGCGAGCGCGTACAGGACGGCGGCGGCGAGCGCGTACCCGAGGCCGGTGAGCGAGGCGGTGTCGCCCGGCCGCACCCCGGAGACCAGCACGAGCCCGGCGAAGGCGACCGCCAGCCAGCCCAGCTTCCCGGCCGGGATCCGCTCCCGCAGGAAGAGCGCGCTCAGCAGCACCAGGAAGAACGGCTGCGTGTGGTAGGCGACGGTGGCCAGCGAGATCGAGGACGCCGCGTACGCCTCGAAGAGGAAGACCCAGTTGAAGACGATGAACACCCCGCCGAGGAGGGCCAGCCCGAGCGTCCGCCTTGTGAAGCCGTGGCCCCTGAAGTGGCCCCGCGCCAGGCTGTACAGGCCGAGCGCGACCGCCCCGAACAGGCACCGGAAGAACACCACCTCGAAGGGCGAGGCCCCCGACTCGACGACGAAGACGCCGAGGGTGCCGGAGAGCACCATGGCCAGGGTGAGTTCGACGGTTCCCCGCGTTTCGTTTCTCATGCCGACGACGCTACGGAGGGGGGCCGGGGGCGGTCCACGAGCCGGTGGGGCGTCCTGCCGATGGCCCCATCGGCCCTGCCGATGGGGCCCGGAATACCCCTGGTGGGGGCCTGGTTGGCAACGGAACACCCCAGGCCGTCCCTCCACCGGATCGGAGCAGACATGACCCTCGACGCCGGAAGCGGCGCGGACCGCTCGTTCCTCTTCGTCCTCGGCAGCTCCCGCTCCGGCGGCAACTCCGAGATTCTGGCCCGCGAGGCCGCCGCGCACCTGCCCGCCGGTGTCCCGCGGCGCTGGGTGGACCTCAACCGCCTGGCCCTGCCCGACTTCCAGGACGGCCGGCACGAGACCGCCGGCCACCGGGCCGGGGAGGTCGAGGAGGAGCTGCTGAGGGCCACGGTGGAGGCCACCGACGTCGTCATCGTCTCCCCCCTGTACTGGTACACCCTCTCCGCGCAGACCAAGCGCTACCTCGACTACTGGTCGGGCTGGCTGAACGTGCCGGGTTCGGACTTCAAGGAGCGGATGGCGGGCGGCACGCTGTGGGGGGTGACGGCGATGGCGGACGACGAGCACGCCGTCGCGGACGGGCTGACGACCGCGCTGCACCACTCGGCGGCCTACCTGCGGATGCGGTTCGGCGGCGTCCTGACCGGCACCGCCTCCCGCCCCGGCCGGATCCGCGCCGACGAGCGGGCGATGGACCGCGCCCGCACCTTCTTCGCCGGCGACGCCCCCCTGGCCCGCTTCCCCCACGAGCGGCCCGCCGGCCTCACCGCCTGACCCGCCCGGCCCTGCGCCCGCCGGGCGTGACGCCGGGCCCCCGCCGGGGAAGGCTCCCCGCATGGACCAGGAACTGGCACGGCGGTGGCTCGCCACCGCCGTCTCCGAGGCCCGCGCGGGGCTCGCCGAGGGCGGGATCCCGATCGGGGCCGCGCTCTACGGGGCGGACGGGAGGGTGCTCGGGCGGGGGCACAACCGGCGCGTGCAGGACGGGGACCCGTCGGCGCACGCGGAGACCGCCGCCTTCCGCGCCGCCGGCCGGCAGCGCTCGTACCGGGGGACGACCATGGTGACGACCCTCTCGCCCTGCTGGTACTGCTCCGGCCTCGTGCGGCAGTTCGGGATTTCGCGGGTGGTCGTCGGGGAGGCGGAGACCTTCCGCGGCGGGCACGGCTGGCTGGCGGAGCACGGCGTGGAGGTCGTGGTGCTCGACGATCCCCGGTGCGCCTCCCTCATGCGGGAGTTCATCGGGAAGAACCCGGCCCTGTGGCACGAGGACATCGGCGGCGGGTGAGGCGCGTCCGCCCGCCGCCGATCCGGGCGAATCCCTGGCCGAAGGTCAACTCACCGCCGATAATCGTCACTTGAGGATGTGACGGGGCGCATCTCGTGGGAGCCGGGGGGTGGCGGGTGGACAGAGAGCTGTACGGCCGCGAGGCGGTCCTAGAGGCGCGCGGGCTCGCCGCGCGGCTCGTCGGACTCGGACCGTACGGAAAGGGCCGCGTGCCCTACGAGCACGGCGAGGACCCGCCCGTCACCGTCTTCACCGGCGGGCGCGGCATGGGCAAGACCGTGCTGCTCAAGGAGGTCCGCAACCGCTACCGCTCCTTCACCCCGCTCGCCCTGCTCGACTGCGCCCGGATCGAGGAGCCCGCCGACCACGGGGCCGGCTGGTCCCCGGTCACCGGCGCCCTCGCCGAACTGGCCGTCCAGCTCGGGGAGCGGTCCGGGGCCGTCAAGGCCGTGCCCTTCCCCCGGCTCTCGCTCGGCCTCGTCGCCGTCACCTCGGTCGGCTGGACCCGGGAGGACGACGAGGGGGCCCGCCGCGACCTGCTGCGGCTCGGGCCGCTGCTCGCCACCGTCGACTCCGGGCGGACCGCCGCCGCCTCCTGGGTCGGCAAGGTCCTCGCCAAACTCGCCGGCACCGCCGCCGAGGCCGGCGCGCCCTTCGCCGGGCTGGTCGCCGAGGCCACCGTCGAGACCGTCGTCGAGGAGTTCTTCGGCCTCCTCAGGAAGCCGCCCGAGGACTGGTTCGGCGGCTACCGCACCGCTGGCGGCCGCGGCCGCGCCGGGCTCCAGCAGCTCGCCGTCGACTTCGCCCAGGGCGGCCCGCGCCGCGAGGAGGCCGAGTCCTTCCTCGTCCTCACCCTCACCGAGGACCTGCGCCGCGCCTACACCGGGCTGAAGGCCGGCAGCCGCGTCGGCCGGCCCCTGATCCTCCTCGACAACGTCCACGAGCCCGCCGGCCGCGCCCTCGTCGAACCGATTCTGCGGGCCCGTGCCGACGGCCGCCGCGACCGGACCGTCGTCCTCGCCGCCTCCCGGCTGCGGGAGCACGAGGCGCTGCGCCACGCCACCCGCGTCCGGCTGCCGGAGACCGCCCACCAGGCCCCCTGCCCGCGCACCAGCCGGATCGGCTCCGGCCTGCTCGCCGTCGACCTCACCCCGCTCACCCCCGTCCAGGCCCGCGCCGCCTTCGACCGCCACGACCCGGCCGGCCGCACCCCCGCCACCCTGTCCCGGGCCGTCCACCGGCTCACCGGCGGCCGCCCCCTCGGCATCGACCTGCTCGCCCGGGCCGCCGGCGAGGCCCCGCCCGCGGCCCGCGCCGGCCTCACCCCCGCCGACCTCCTCGACCTCACCGTGGACCTCCGCGAGGACACCGCCCCCGTCCCCGTCGCCCCCGCCCTGCTCGCCGCCCTCCTGCCGGTCCCCCGGACGGAGCCGTACGCGGTGCTGGCCGCCGCCCACGACGAGGAGTCCGCCCGCCGCCTCGCCCAGGCCCGGCTGCCCGCCGAGTCCACCGACGGCGACGTCGCCCTCCGCGTCCGCGACCGGCTGCGCGCCGAGCACTGGGCCGAGCACCCCGGCCACTTCGTCGGCGATCCGCTGCTGCGCTCGCTGCTGCTGCACCGGCTCCGCTTCGCGGACGACGACCACCCCGGCTACTCCGCCTGGCGGGCCGTCCACGAGACCCTCCGCCGCCACTACGGGCCGCAGCCCGGCCCGTACCGGCTCCACCACGACCTGGCCCTCGGCGAGACCGCCGAGGCCGTCGCCCACCTCCGGCTCGCCTTCCCCGGCCCCGACGTCCTCGGCTGGCTCGGCCTGCTGCGGTTCGTCGCCACCGCCCCCTATCCGCGCGAGCGCGGCCGCACCGGCCCCGATCCGCGCCGGGCCGTCGCCCTCGGCCAGGACCCCGACCCGGCGCTCCCCGACGGCCTCGGCCCCGACGCCGCCGAACTGCACCTCTCCGTACGGCGGCTGCTGCACGCCGTATGGCTGCTCACCGATCCGCTCGCGCTGCCCGACGAGGAGGTCGCCGACCGGCTGGCGCACGAACTGCGCCGGCTCTCCGGCCGCCACCTCACCGGCAGCGGTCCACTGTGGGACGCGGCCGGCCACTGGCCGCGGGACATCCGCGCCTGGCGGGAGCTCTCGCTCCCGCCGGGGCGCGAGGACGGAGTCTGACGCCATGCTCGACCGACTGCGCCGCCGCTTCTTCTGGACCCCCCGGCAGAAATTCCTCACCCTCCTCGTCGCCACCGCCCTCGTCGTCGGCCTCGGCGGCTGGGGACTCACGACGTACCTCGCCCCGGAGGACCGTTCCTGCGCCCCGGGGGTCGCCCGGCCCGCCGGCAGCGAGGAGTGCGTCGGCGTGGACGGCACCGGGCACGACTTCCGCGTCCCCGCCCTCACCGCGGTCGCCGCCGCCATCGGCCGCGAGAACGCGTCCCTCAAGGACGGCGAGTACGCCACCGTCGCCGTGCTGCTCCCGCTCACCGCCACCGACCCCGGCACCCGCGAGAAGGTCCTCCGCGAGCTCCAGGGCGCCTACGCCTACCAGTACCGGGCCAACCACGAGTCCAACAGCGAGACCCCCAAGATCCGGCTCGCCCTCGCCAACACCGGCAACAAGAACGCCCACTGGCGCACCGTCGTCGACCGGCTCACCACCATGACCGGCGCCCCCGACCGGCTCCGCGCCGTCTCCGGCGTCGCCACCTCCTCCCCCGAGGTGCGGGAGGCGGTCACCGCCCTCACCGGCGCCGGGATCGCCGTCGTCGGCACCACCATCACCGCCGACGACCTCGCCAACGGGCCCGGCCGCGACCGCTTCCCCGGCCTCGCCCGGGTCGCCCCCACCAACAGCGACGAGGCGAAGGCCCTCGCCCACTTCGGCGAGGTCGACGCCGCCCGCGCGATCCTCGTCCAGGACTCCCGCACCGGCGACCACTACATCGACACCCTGCGGTCCGCCTTCGCCGCCTCCCTCAAGGGCGCCCCCTACGAGCCGCAGCTCTACACCTCGCCGCCCGACAACACCGAGGAGGGCACCACCGCCAACACCTTCCGCCAGATCACCCACCTGATCTGCGACACCCGCGCCGAGACCGTCTTCTTCGCGGGCCGCCACACCCAGCTGCGCCAGTTCATCAACGCGCTCGGCTCCCGCGGCTGCGCCGACCGCGCCTTCACCGTCCTCACCGGCGACGAGGGCTCCTACCTCGGCGCCGACGAGAAGCTGAACCGGGCGGCCCTCGGCAAGAAGCTCACCGTCCGGTACGCGGCCCTCGCCCACCCCGACGCCTGGAAGCCCGCGCCGGGCCGGCCGGTGCCCACGACCGGCGGCTCGGTGGTCGCCTTCGAGACCTTCCTGACCGACATCGCCCGCGCCGACGCGAAGCCGGTGCCGCTCCGGGACGGGCAGGCGATCATCGCGTACGACGCCATGGCGACGGCGGTCCACGCGATCCGCCAGGCCACCCCGGCGAACGCCCCCTACCCGGAGCTCGCCGACGTCGGCACCCAGTGGCCGCAGGTCAAGGGCTCGCTGCGGGTGCAGGGCGCGAGCGGCTGGATCTGCCTCGACAACCACGGCAACCCGTACAACAAGGCGGTCCCGATCGTGGAGCTCGCCCCGGACGGCACCCAGCGCTTCGTCCAGACCGCCTGGCCGGAGGGCAGGCCGCCGGCGGCGTCCTGCCTGCCGCCGAAGAAGGGATAGGCGGGGGGGGCTCCCCGGTCCGCCGGCTACGGCACCCACCGGGGCCAGGGGGCCTCGTCCCGCGCGTACAGCTCCCGCAGCTCGCCCCAGCGCTCGGTCGTCCACTCCCGCCAGTTCGTCGGGCGGCCGTCCAGCGCGTCCCGCAGCCGCTCGAAGTGGTCGTGCCAGCCGGCCAGGCGGTCGAGGAGCAGCTCCCGGTCGCCGCGGAACTCGCCGGTGAAACGCAGCACGGTCGCCGCCCCGCCGTCGGCCGGTTCCAGATGGAACCGGATCCGTCCGTGCGGGGCGCCGACCGTGTACTCGGCCACGTGGTCCGGGTCCCAGGCGGTCACCCGGCCCGCGGCCTCGATGTCGCCGTTCAGCCAGCGCAGCACCACCCGGCCGCCCAGCCTCGGCTCCAGCGGGTCCGCCTCGCAGAGCCAGGAGGGCAGCCCCTCGGGCGAGGCGACCCTCGCCCACACCGCCTCCTGGGGGTGCGGCAGCTCGATCACGTACCGCAGCAGGTGCGTGTCGCCGTCGTGGGTCTCGCTCCTGCCCCGGGGTATCTCGCTCATACCTCCAGCGTGGCCCCCCGAAGGGGGCCGTGCCAGCTCAGACGCCGGCGTAGGAGTGCTTGCTGCTGACGAAGATGTTGACGCCGTAGTAGTTGAAGAGGAAGCAGCCGAAGGCGACGAGCGCGATGTACGCGGCCTTGCGGCCCTTCCAGCCGGCCGTGGCCCGGGCGTGCAGGTAGGCGGCGTACCCGACCCAGGTGATGAAGGACCAGACCTCCTTGGCGTCCCAGCCCCAGTAGCGGCCCCAGGCGTCGCCGGCCCAGATGGCGCCCGCGATGATCGTGAAGGTCCAGAGCGGGAAGATCGCCGCGTTGACCCGGTAGGCGAACTTGTCGAGGGTGGCGGCGGCGGGCAGCCGCTCCAGGACGGAGCGGGCGAAGCCGCTCGGCGTGCCGCCGTTCGCGAGCTTGTTCTCGTACGAGTCGCGGAAGAGGTACAGCAGGGTGGCGACGGCGCCGAGGTAGAGCACGGCGCCGCAGAAGATCGCGGTGGAGACGTGGATCCACAGCCAGTACGAGTCGAGGGCCGGCACCAGCTGGTCGCTCTCGGTGTACAGCAGGGTGGTGGCCACGCCCAGGTCGAGCAGGACCGTCGTCACCAGCGGCAGGCCGATCCAGCGGACGTTCTTCCCCGCGAGCAGGAAGGCCAGGTACACGCCGACCGCCACCGTGGAGAAGGTGGTGGAGAACTCGTACATGTTGCCCCAGGGGGCGCGCTGCACCGAGATGGCGCGGGCGACCACGCCGGCCGCCTCCAGGAGGAAGGCGAGGACGGTGAGCGAGACGGCGATCCGGCCGTACAGGTCGCCCTTGACGGTGCCGCCGGCGGCGCCGGGGCCGTCCGGGACGTCGCGGACGCCGGCCGCGGAGCGGGTGACGACCTTCGGCTTCTCCAGGACGGCGGTGCCGCCGGCCTGCTTGACCCGCACCGAGACGGTGGCCCCGGCCGTCTCCGGCGTGAGCGCGGCGGCCGTGCGGCCGACCTTGCTGCGGCTGCCGAACACCCACTCGGCGATGTGGGCGAGGAAGGCCAGGGTGTAGACGGCCATCGAGGAGTAGACGAGCGTGTTGCTCATCTGCGCCAGGCTCTCGTTGGTCTCGGCGGCGAGGATCACTTCTCGGCCCCTTCTGATGCTTCTGCTTCGGCTTCGGCGGGTTCGGGCGCCGGGGGCGCCGTGGCGGTGAGCGCGACCGCGAGATCGGCGAGCTCCTCGGGCAGCTTGGCGGACTCGCTGCGGCCGAGGCCCGCCATCTCGACGACGGTCGTGCCGTCCTCGCCGCGGACGGCGCGGACCCAGACCCGGCGGCGCTGGATGAAGAGCGAGCCGGTCAGGCCGGCGATGGCGGCGATGGCGCCGGTGAGGGCGAGGCCGTTGCCCGGCTGCTGCGTGACCTGGAAGGACGCCCACTCCTTGATGTCCTTCTCGAAGGTGATCGAGCCGGCGCCGTCGGGCAGGGTCATCGTCTTGCCGGGCAGCAGCCGCTGGGCGACGCCGGTGCCTTCCTCGATCTTGAACTGCTCCATCTTGGAGGTGTCGAGCTGGTACACGTTCTGCGGCAGTCCGGAGTCGACGCCCAGGCTGCCGTGGTAGCCGGTGAGGGCCAGCACGGGGAAGTCGAGGGCGGGGAACTGGGAGAACATGTTGCCCTGCCCGGCGCCCGCGAAGGTGGGCACGAAGAACGCCTTGAAGCCGAGCTGCTGCTTCTCGCCGTTCTTGTCGCGGTAGCCGTCCATGACCTTGATCGCGCCGGTGGAGGTGATGTTGTTGTCGATCGGCAGCAGCGGGACGGCGCCCTTGAAGACGACCTTGCCCTTGCCGTCCTTGACGGTGACGACGGGCGCGTAGCCGTGGGCGATCAGGTAGACCTTGGAGTCGCCGATCTCCAGCGGCTCGTTGACCCGGACGATCGCCTTCCTGTCCCCGCCGTCGCCCCGGGTGTAGGTGACGGCCGCCTCGAAGGTGCGGGGGGTGCCGCGCTGCGGGCCGCTCTTCTCGTACGTGCCGGTGAAGCTGTCCAGGGTGAAGCTGAACGGTTCCAGCTCGTCGACGCCGAACTGGGAGCCGGCCTTGAAGTCGTCGTACTGGGTGAGCGTGTTGGAGAAGCCGTCGCCCTCGACGATCAGCTTGCCGCCCTCGGACTTGAAGAGCTGGCCCCAGGCGAAGGCCACCAGCATCACGATCAGGGCGAGGTGGAAGACCAGGTTGCCGGCCTCGCGGAGGTAGCCCTTCTCGGCGGCGACGGCGTCCCCGGCGGTACGGGCCCGGAAGCGGCGGCCCTTGAGGACGGCGAGGGCCGCCTCGCGGACCTCCTCGGGACCGGCCTCGGTGCGCCAGGTCGTGTACGCGGGGAGGCGGGTGAGCCGCTTGGGGGCGCCCGGCGGCAGGCCGCGCAGCTGGCCGACGAACTGCCAGGTGCGCGGGACGATGCAGCCGATGAGGGAGACGAAGAGCAGGATGTAGATCGCGGAGAACCACACCGAGCTGTAGACGTCGAAGAGCTGGAGCTTCTCGTAGAGCGGGGTGAGGGTCTCGTGCGCCTTCTTGAAGTCGGCGACCTTCATCTCGTCCGCGCTGGTCTGCGGGATGAGGGAGCCGGGGACGGCGCCGAGGGAGAGCAGGAAGAGCAGGATCAGCGCCACCCGCATCGAGGTGAGCTGGCGCCAGAACCAGCGGATCCAGCCGACGACCCCGAGGACGGGGCCGCCGAGGGTCTCCGTCCCGGTCTCCTCCCGGGGCGCGGTGGAGAGGTCCGCGCCCGCGGCCTCGTCACCGGGCGCCCGGTGCGCGTCGGTCGTGCCCGTCTCGTCGGGCGTGCCCGTGTCGGTCGTGCCCGTCTCGTCGGGCGTGCCCGTGTCGGTCGTGCTCGTGTCGGTCTTGCTCATGGATCAGATTCCCACCGTGAAGCCGCTGGACCAGCCCTGCATCGTGGAGACCATGCTGTCCCAGACGCCTGTGAGGAGGAGGACGCCGGTGACGATCATCATGCCGCCGCCGATCCGCATCACCCACACGTAGTGCTTCTTGACCCAGCCGAACGCGCCGAGGGCCTTGCGGAAGGCGATGGCGGCGAGGACGAAGGGGACGCCGAGGCCGAGGCAGTACGCGAGGGCCAGTACGGCCCCGCGCCCGGCGCTGGCCTGTTCGACGGCGAGCGCGTTGACCGAGGCGAGGGTCGGGCCGATGCACGGGGTCCAGCCGATGCCGAAGAGCGCGCCGAGGACCGGGGCGCCGAGGAGACCGGCGACGGGCTTCCGGTGGAAGCGGAACTCGCGCTGGGTGAACCAGGGCATCAGTCCGGCGAAGAAGAGGCCCATCAGGACCATCAGGACGCCGAGCACGGTGCTCAGGGTGTCGCTGTACGCCTGGAGGGTGGAGCCGAAGTAGCCGAAGAGGGCGCCGCCGGAGACGAAGACGGCGGTGAAGCCGGCGACGAAGAGGACGGCGCCGGCGGTCATCCGGCCCCGGCGGCTGTCGGCGAGGTCGGTGCCGGAGACGCCGGTGACGTACGACAGGTAGCCGGGGACGAGCGGGAGCACGCACGGGGAGAAGAAGGAGACCAGGCCCGCCAGGAGGGCGACGGGAAAGGCGAGCAGGAGGGCTCCGCTGGTGACGGTCTCGTTCACCGGCTCACTTCTCCTCGAGGAGCGGGTCGATCATGGACCGCAGCTTGACGTCGTCGATGGCCATGAGCGCGCGGGCGGCGATCTTGCCCTCCTTGTCGAGGACGACGGTGGAAGGGATGCCCTTGGGGCTGAGGGTGCCCTTGGGGAAGCCGAAGAGGATCAGCTTGCCGTCCCGGTCGTAGAGGCTCGGGTAGGGGATCTCGTAGTCGTTCTCGAAGGCGAGCGCCTGCTGCTTGTTGCCGTCGCGGGTGTTGAGGCCGACGAAGGCCACGTCCTTGCCCTTGAGGTCGTTCGCGACCTTGGCGAAGTGCGGGGCCTCGGCGCGGCAGGGGCCGCACCAGGAGCCCCAGACGTTGAGGACGACGACCTTGCCCTTGAGGTCGGCGACGTCGAGCTTCTCGCCCTCCAGGGTCTCGCCGGCGATCGTGTTGATGCCGGCGCGCTCGCCCTTGGGAACGGTGGAGATGCCGCCCTTGCTGGTGACGAAGTTGGTGCCCGCGCCGGCGCCCGCCGTGTCCTCGCCGCCGCCGCAGGCGGAGAGCACGAGGGCGGCGGACAGCACGCCGACGGCGGCGAGGGCGCGTCGGGGGGCAGGACGGAGGCCACGGCTAAGGCTCATGTGAAAAGTTTCGCATGGGCGTTTGGGGGATCTTGGGCACCCCCCTACGTGCCCGTAACGCCCCTTGTCAAGATCGGCTAAGCGGCTGTGAGGTACGAGGTCCAGCCGCCGGCCGGCTTCTGGCCGACGTCGAGGCCGCGGAGGCGGGCGAGGAGGCGGGGGTCCTGGGCGTCCATCCAGTCCGTGAACTGGCGGAACGACACCAGCCGGACGTCCTTCTTGCCGGCCATCGTCTTGAGCGCCTCCTCGACGGCGTCCATGTAGATGCCGCCGTTCCACTGCTCGAAGTGGTTGCCGACGAAGAAGGGCGCGCGGTTGGTCTCGTAGGCGCGCGTGAAGCCGGCGACCAGGGCGTCGGTGGCCTGCTTGCGCCAGCCGGGATAGCGGGAGGGCATGCCCTGGGTCGAGTTCTTCGACTGGTTGGCGAGCATGTTGTAGTCCATGGACAGGACCTCGAAGGAGTGGCCGGGGAAGGGCACGGCCTGGAGGGGGAAGTCCCAGATGCCCTGGCGCTTGACGGGCCAGACCTGGCGGCCGCCGGGCGAGCTGGCGTCGTAGCGCCAGCCGAGGCGCTTGGCGGTGGGCAGCAGGTTGTCCTGGCCGAGGAGGCAGGGGGTGCGGCCGCCGACGAGCTCCTTGGAGTAGTCGAAGGGCAGCGGGTCGAGGTCGGTCCAGCCGCTGTTGGTCTTCCACTCGGTGACGAACTTCACCGCCTGGTCGATCTCGCTCTGCCACTGCGCCGGGGTCCAGTTCCCGACGGAGCCGGAGCCGCCGCAGAAGTGCCCGTTGAAGTGGGTGCCGATCTCGTGGCCGTCGAGCCAGGCCTGGCGGACGTGCTTGAGGGTGTCCTTGATGTGGGCGTCGGTGAGGTAGCCGATGTCGGAGGCGCCGACGCGGTTGTTCGGCGGCCGGTAGAGGTTCTTCTTCGACTCGGGCAGCAGGTAGATGCCGGAGAGGAAGAAGGTCATGGCCGCGTCGTGGTTGCGGGCCAGTTCGAGGAAGCGGGGGAAGAGGCCGTTGCCGACCTCGCCGGCGCCGTCCCAGGAGAAGACCACGAACTGGGGCGGGGTCTGGCCCGGTTCCAGCGGGACGGGGGTGTCGGGCTGGTGCGGCTGCTTGCCGGTGTCCGCGGTGGAACCGTCGCCGATGAGGCGGACGTCGTCCTTGGTCGGGGCGGGCGTGGCGGTGCCGTTCCCGGCCGTGGGGGCGCCGCCCTTGTCCGGGCCCGAACTGCCCGGGCCGCCCTGGCCCTTGTCGCTGCACCCGGCGATCCCGAGCGCGGCGGCCGCTCCGACGCCCGCCCCGAGAAGGCCCCTTCGACTGATCCCGCGCATGTCATCCCCATTCGCGCTGCTGTATGACCCGAAACATCATCCAAACCGACAATGAGTGAGATGCAGGGATGAACACGGAGGTTCCGGTCACTCGCACAAAAATTTCAGGGCGCTCGAATGACATGTACATCATCCGAACGCCCTGAACTGTGGACCTCCCGGGGCCCCCTGTCCAGGGGCCCGGGACCGCGCGCTACGCGCCGAAGGCCTTCGCCTTGCCCTTCACCGGCTTCGCGCCGGCCCGCAGGTGCACCGGCACCAGGTCGAGCGCCGGCTCGCTGTACCCGACCGAGACGATCTTGTCGCCCTTGTACGTGAACGAGGTCAGCGAGGCCAGCGTGCACTGCCGGCGCCGCGGGTCGTGCCACAGCCGGCGCCGCTCCACGAAGGAGCGCACGATCCAGATCGGCAGCTGGTGGCTGACGAGCACCGCCTCGTGGCCGCGCGCCGCGTCCTTCGCCGCGTCCAGCGCCGCCATCATCCGCACGACCTGCTCGATGTACGGCTCGCCCCACGACGGCTGGAACGGGTTGGTGAGGTGCCGCCAGTTGGCCGGACGGCGCAGCGCCCCGTCGCCGACGCCGAAGGTCTTGCCCTCGAAGACGTTCGCCGCCTCGATCAGCCGCGGGTCCGTGGCGACGTCCAGGCCGTGCGACCTGGCGATCGGCGCGGCCGTCTCCTGCGCCCGCTCCAGCGGGGAGGCGACGACGTGCGTGACGTCCCGGTCGGCCAGCGCCTCGGCGACCCGGTCCGCCATCTTCCGGCCCAGCTCGGAGAGGTGGTAGCCGGCCCGGCGCCCGTACAGCACGCCGTCCGGGTTGTGCACCTCGCCGTGGCGCATGAGGTGGACGACGGTGATGTCGTCGGCGCCCTTCGTGCCCTCGGCGGCCTCCGGTGCCCGCACCTCCCCGGTGCCCCGCGCGTCGTCGCTCATGCGGTGGCCTCCGCGGCGGCGCGGGCGGCGGCCGGCAGCGCGGCGGCGATCCGCTCGACCGCGCGCTCGTCGTGCGCCGCGGACACGAACCACGACTCGAACGCGGACGGCGGCAGGTACACCCCGTCGGCCAGCATCGAGTGGAAGAAGGCGTTGAAGCGGAACGCCTCCTGCTTCTTCGCCTCGTCGTAGTTCCGCACCTCGTCGGCGGTGAAGAAGACCGAGAACATGTTGGACGCGGTCTGCAGGCGGTGCGCCACGCCCTCCTTGGCGAGCGCGCCGGTGACCAGGCCCTGGATCTCCTCCGAGACCGCGTTCACCTTCGCGTAAGCGGCGTCGTCGAGCAGCCGCAGCTGCGCGAGCCCGGCGGCGGTGGCGATCGGATTGCCGGAGAGGGTGCCCGCCTGGTAGACGGGGCCGGCCGGGGCGAGGTGGCCCATGACGTCCGCGCGGCCGCCGAAGGCCGCGGCCGGGAAGCCGCCGCCCATGACCTTGCCGAAGGTCATCAGGTCCGGCTTCACGCCGTCCACGCCGTACCAGCCGGCGCGGCTGGTACGGAAGCCGGTCATGACCTCGTCGGAGATGTACAGCGCGCCGTTCTCCCGGCACAGGTCCGCCAGGCCCTGGTTGAAACCGGGCAGCGGCGGGACGACGCCCATGTTGCCCGGGGACGCCTCGGTGATCACACAGGCGATCTCGCCCGGGTGCGCGGCGAACGCGGCCCGCACGGCCTCCAGGTCGTTGTACGGCAGCACGATCGTGTCGCCGGCCTGCGCTCCGGTCACGCCGGGCGTGTCGGGCAGGCCGAAGGTGGCGACGCCGGAGCCGGCGGCGGCGAGCAGCGCGTCCACGTGCCCGTGGTAGCAGCCCGCGAACTTGACGACCTTCGCGCGTCCGGTGAACCCGCGGGCGAGCCGGATCGCGGACATCGTGGCCTCGGTCCCGGAGGAGACCAGGCGCACCTGCTCCACCGGCTCCACGCGGGCCACGATCTCCTCGGCGAGCGCGACCTCCCCCTCGCCGGGGGTGCCGAAGGAGGTGCCGCGGGCCACCGCGGCCTGCACGGCGGCGGTCACCTCGGGGTGGGCGTGGCCGAGAATCATCGGTCCCCAGGAGCAGACGAGGTCGACGTACTCGCGACCGTCCGCATCGGTGAGGTACGGACCGGTGCCGGACACCATGAACCGGGGCGTTCCGCCCACAGCCCGGAAGGCCCGCACCGGTGAGTTCACGCCGCCGGGCGTCACAAGGGACGCGCGGTCGAAAAGCGTCTGTGAGACTGGGGCTTCGTATGAATACGACACAGTGATCCTGACCTGCGAGTACGACGTCTGGTACGGAGGGACGGTGTGGGCACCCTGTGAATCACGCCGGGGCGGCGGTCCTCCGCGTCTGCGAAACTGGGGCGACTGGGGCGTCATAGGGATGGCTCACACAATCCATGGTGTCAGAGGCCACGTCGTTTCTTGCGGACAGGTGTTTCACCGTAAGAACGTGGGGGAGGTCACTGACACGGTGATCGGGTTGCGCGGCGGGGTCGTGTTGCCGAGAAAAAGCAGTCGGGTGGAGATATGCATCGCGGTGGCGGACCGGGCGAGGGGACGGACGATCTGGGTCCGGAGCCTGTCCGGCGGGGGAGGCACCGGCGGCGACGGGCCGAGGACCCGGCCACGCCGGACCATCGCGCGTCCCCGGAGCAGCCCCCCTCGGATCCGCCCCTCGGGGGCCGCGGCTTGGCGGTGACGTACAGGTACTTCGGCGCGCCCGACGGCGCCACCGCGGCCCGCGTCCCGATCTCGATGCGCCCGGAGGAGCTCGGTGGCGACGAGCTCGGCATGGGCGGCATGTTCTCCAAGATCAAGCCCGAGACGATAGCGGCCATGGTCCTCACCGGCATCCAGGGCCTGCCGCTGCACAAGGTCCCTCCGCTGGAACTGGTCGTCCTGCACCCCGACTACGCGGTGGTGAAGCTCCCCACGACCGTGGTCGACCCGCTGCGCGCGATCGGCGAGGAGTCGGTCGGCGCCGCCGCCTTCATCTGGTCCACCGTCCCCGACCGCGGCGGCCCGCGCGACGCCTTCGACGTCTACCAGCTGCTCCACGAGTGGCAGGACTTCTCCGTCCGCCTCCACGAGGCCGGTCACCAGCCGTACTGCCTGGTCTGGCCCTGACGGCTGGCTCTCCCCGCGTTTCCTACCGTCATAGCGCCTGAAATTAGGACGAATCGGATGTAATGCGTGGAGGTTGGATCACAGAGGCGCCGTACGAGGAGGTCCCCGCCGTGACCGGAACACGAACGTCCGCAGCCCGTATGCCCGGAGCCCGCACCGGCACCGGCACCGCCGCCGGCCGGCCCATGCAACTCTCCGAGGTCGCCGCCCGCACCGAACTGCCCCTGCGCACCATCCGGCAGTACGAGGACTGCGGGCTCGTCGGCCCCTCGGCCGCCTCCCCGGGCGGCTTCCCGCTCTACACGGACGACGACGTGGCCCGGCTGATGGTCATCCGCCGCATGCAGCCGCTCGGCTTCGGCCTGGCCGAGACCCGCGAACTCCTCACCGCCATGGACCGCCTGGCCGCCGACCTCCCCGACACGGACACCGCCCTCGACCCGGAGGAACGCGAGGCCCTCGTCGCCCGCGTCCGCCGCTACGAGGAGGCCGCCGCCGCCCGCGTCGCCGACCTCCGCGTGGAACTCGCCCGCGCCGAGGAGTTCGCCACCTCCCTCCGCTCCCGCCTCACCCCCTGACCCCACCACCCCACCCCTCCGGCCTGAAGGGACTCAATGGGGCCCGATGGGGCCCGATGGGGCCCGCCGAGTGGGGCCTGCCGAGTTGGGTCCGGTAGGGCGACGGGCCACGGGCCACGGGCGACGGGCGACGGGCGGGAACGACGTCAGGGGCGCAAGGCTTCGGCCAGGGCGCGGAAGAAGCGGGCATAGGCCGTCGGGCTCGGCGGGAGCTCCGGGTTCCAGGGGACCAGCCGGGCGCCCGCCGGCAGCCGCTCCGGGCCCTCGGGCCGGAGCGCGTGGGCCCTGCTGTCGTACAGGACCAGCGCGGGGGCGAGGCCGAGGGCCCGGTCCCACCCCGTGGTCAGCCAGCTCGCGCCGGGCCCCGGCCCCGGGTCGAGCAGCCGGACGCCCAGCCCGGCCAGCCGCGCCAGCTCCGGCCAGGCCGCCGGGCGCGCCAGGTGCACCTGATCGACGCCGCCCCCGGAGAGCGCCAGCACCCCGCACCCGGCCCCGGCCGCCCCGGCCGCCGCCCGCACCTCCGCCTCCGCCGCCGCCAGCTCCCCCGCGCCCGCCGCCGGAACCGGGGCGCCGAGCGCCGCCCCCAGCTCCCCGAAGCGGCCGACGATCGCCGCCAGGCTCAGGTCGCCGCCGACGGAGAGCGCCGCCAGCGGCACCCCCAGCCGCTCCGCGACCCCCTCGTCCACGGCGTACGGGCTCTTCCCGTCATAGGTGACGTCCACCACCAGCTCCGGCCGCAGCTCCCGCAGCCGCTCCTCGTCCAGGGCCCGCCCCGGCCCCAGGTACGGCACCCCGGCCACCGTGAGCCCGCCGTCCTTCGCGGGATCCGGCTCCGCCCCGTCGTGCGCGGAGCCGTACACCGCCACCGGCACCACCCCCAGGTCGAGCAGGGCGGCCCCGGCCCGTACGTAGGCGAGGACCCTCGCCGGCCCGGCCGGCGCCCTCAGCTCCGCCCCCCTGTCGTCCGTGAAACCCCATCCGTGCGCACCCGTTCCGGACATGCGGCTGCTCCTCCCCGGCCGGAATCTGCCTCCCCGCCACCTTCGAGCGCTTCCCCGCCCCGCACAAGAGGGCCTCTCCCCCCCAGCCCCGGAGCGCCTCCCGGGGCCCCGCTCGGGACTTAGGTCCCGGCCCCCCTGCCGAAAGTCCCCCGGCTTGGTGTTAACTGAACGGGTCGGGAGGAAGCAGTAGGAATCGTCTGCGCCGCCGTGCCCGCGCGCGCCACCTGCCGGGGCGTGCCCCGCACGCCGGCCCTTTCGCCCTGGAGTCACCGTCATGACCGTGCCCGGCCAGTTCTCCGACCCCCGTGTCCTCACCCTCTTCGCCGTCCTCGCCGTCGCGACCGGCATCTGGCTGACGATGGGCCTGCGCGCCCGCCGCCGGGCCCGGACGCCGACGCCGCTGGACCGCGTCTGGCACCCGCAGGAGTCGGTGCCGCTGACCCCGGCGGAGGAGCTCGCCTTCGGCCAGGTCGTCTCCCGCCTCTCCCTCACCTCCTCGGGCCGCCTGCGCTGACGCCCCGCCCGGCCCCTCGGCCGGCCGGCCAGGCCCTCGGGTCCCGGCCCGTCGTGGCCATCAGCCGCTCGAAGGCGCTCGCCCCGGCCGGCAGGTCGACGGTCTCCGCGAAGACGTTCATCCTCCGGGCCATCGGCGCCATCCGCTCCACCTCGTCCGTCAGCCCGGCCACCACCGCCGGATCGGGCACGAACTCCCGCCCGGTCGCCCGCGCCAGGTCCCACGCGTGCACGGTGAGGTCGAGCAGCACCATCGAGCCGACCGTCCGGGCCGGCAACCCCATCGCCCCCGAGGTCCCCTCCTCGGCCCCCGGCGCCGCCCATGCCTCGACCAGCCGCCCCGTCTCCACCGCGAACCCCTCCCGCCAGCCGGGCTCCGCGACCCGGTCCGGCGTCGTGGAGAAGTCCGGCGTCCCCTTGGCCGCCAGCGCCTGGAAGTTCACCACCACCGAGAACAGGTGGTTCAGCAGCGCGCGCACGTCGTACTCGGCGCAGGGCGTGGGCGCGCCGAGCGAGGCGTCCTCCAGGCCCCCGACCAGGGGGACGGCCCGGTCGGCGGCGGCGCGGAGGAGATCGCTGATGCGGTGATCCGTATTCTCGAGACCAAGGTGCGTGTCGTCGTGGCGAACGTTCGTGCTGTCGGTGCCCGAGTGCGTGTCGTCGTACGTCATGGCCCCGACGCTAGGAAAACTCCCCGGGCCCGTCTTGAAAAAACGCGTCACGACCCCGGCCCGCCCCGGATCCCGCCCCCCTAGGGGCAGCCCGGGCCAAAGCCCACCCGCCCCCGGGTCCGGACGCCGTCCGACCACCCACCGCCTGACCGGCCGCCGTCGTCCGCCGCCTGACCACCCGGACGACGCCTGTCCGCCCGGCACCGTCCGGCCGCCCACGCCGTCCGGCTGCCTAGGATCGGCACCATGCCCGACCCCGCCCCGCGCCGGGACACCCGGGGCATCGTCGCCCCGGCCGAACTGCTCTCCCGCGTCCGCTTCCGCCGGCACCTCCCGGCGCCGGAGCTGCGCCCGTACCTGGAGCACTACTGGCTGATCGACTGGGCGCTGCCGGAGCCGTACACCACCCACGTCGTCCCGCACCCGTCGGTGAACGTCGTCTTCGAGCGGTACGGGCCGCTCGGTTCCCCCTCCCGCGCCCGCTCGGCCGCCGAGGTGTCCGGGATCGGGCTGGGGCTCTTCACGCGACGGCTCGAAGGAGCGGGCCGGGTCTGCGGGGTGCAGTTCCGGCCCGGCGGCTTCCGTCCCTTCGCCCCGGCGCGGCCGGTCTCGGCGTGGACGGGCCGCCGGGTCCCCCTGCCCGAGGTGTTCCCGGACACCGCGGCGCTCCCCCACGGCCCGTCCGCCGACGAGGCCGTCCTCTCCGCCGTCCTCGCCCCCGAAGACGACCGCGCGCGCGTGGCGGCGCTCGATGCCTTCCTCCTCGCCCGCGGGCCCGCCCCCGACCCCGCCGCCGCACTGGCTACGGAGCTGGTGGAACTGGTCCGCGCCGACCGGACCGTCCGGCGGGTGAGCCGGCTCGCGCGCCTCTCGGGGCTCTCCCCCCGCTCCCTCCAGCGGCTCTTCGCCTCCCACGTCGGCGTCGGCCCGAAGTGGGTGATCCTCCGCTACCGCCTCCACGAGGCCCTGGAACGGGCCGGGACGGACACCGCGCCGGACTGGGCGGGCGTGGCGGCCGAACTCGGCTACAGCGACCAGGCCCATCTCGTCCGCGACTTCACCGCCGCCCTGGGCCTCTCCCCCACCGCCTACGCCCGGGGACTGTCGGTGCCCTGACGTACGGTGCGCCCATGAGCGAGCTGAGCAGCGGAACCCCTGAGACGGCCGTACGCCTCGAAGCCTGGTCCGAGGAGGACGCCGGACTGCTGCGCGCCCTGAACGCGCCGGAGCTGATGGAGCACCTGGGCGGGCCGGAGACCGAGGAGCAGCTGGACCGCCGCCACCGCCGGTACGTGGACCTGAGCGCCGACACCACGGGCAAGGGCCGGATGTTCCGGATCGTGCTGCTGCCGGAGGAGCGGGCCATGGGCAGCATCGGCTTCTGGGCGAGCACGTGGCGGGACGAGCCGGTCTACGAGACGGGCTGGGCGGTCCTGCCCGGTTTCCAGGGCCGCGGGATCGCGACCCTGGCCACGCGCGCGGTGGCGGAGCGGGCCCGGGCCGCGGGCCTCCACCGCCACCTGCACGCCTTCCCGTCGGTGGAGAACGCCGCGTCGAACGCGGTGTGCCGCAAGGCGGGGTTCGTCCTGCTCGGGGAGCAGGACCTCGAATACCCGCCGGGACGGCCGATGCGCTGCAGCGACTGGCGGCTCGACCTCGGGGCTACCGCGGATCGGTGAGCGGCCGCACGAAGTGGAAGGCCGCGATGTCGAAGCGTTCGCGCAGGTAGAAGCGGTGGGCGCCGGTGCGGTGGGTGCCGGAGTCGAGGTTCAGCTCGTGGCAGCCGGCCGCGCGGGCGTGGTCCTCCAGGTGGGCGAGGAGCGCGTGGCCGACGCCGGTGGAGCGCACGGCGGAGGCGGTCACCAGGTCGTCGACGTACAGCTTGCTGAGCGAGCTGGTGTTGAAGACGAGCCGCCAGCCGGCCGCGCCGACGCAGCGGCCGTCGTCGCCGTAGGCGGCCGAGAAGCGCAGGCCCTGCGCGTGGCCGCGCTCGTACACCTCCTGGAAGAGGGCGGGGGTGAGATGCGGGCGCAGTTCGACGAGGACCGGCAGGAGATCGCTCTCCAGCCGGGGGTCGCCGGGTTCGAGGTCGATGATCTTCATGCGGGGACGGTAACCCGGCCGCGCCCCTTCCCCGGCCACACCCCTTCCCCGGCCGCGCCCCTTCCCCAGCCACGCCCCTTCCCCAGCCACGCCCCTTCCCCAGCCACGCCCCTTCCCCGCCGGCGCCGGCCGGCTCCCCGGCCGCCCCCGTGACCGGTCCTCCCCGTGCCGGAGCCGGGAAATGCCTGGCCCGCCGTCCCGGCCCGGTGCGATCCTGTCCCCGTGAACGGACCGGAGATCCAGATCAGCTTCGCCCCCGGCCTGGCCGTCTTCGTCGCCGCCGAGCGGCGCTCGGGGCGCACGGCCGTCGTCACCGACGGCGTCTCCTCGCTGGGCCACGTCGTCGAGTCCCTCGGCGTCCCGCTCACCGAGGCCGGGCGGCTCCTCGTCGACGGCCGCCCCGTGGCTCCCGCGCACGTGCCGGCGGCCGGCGAGACCGTCGAGGTCGAGGGCGTCGCCCGCCCGCAGCCGGTGCCCGGCGCTCCCCTCCGGTTCCTGCTCGACGTCCACCTGGGCACCCTGGCCCGGCGGCTGCGGCTGCTGGGCGTCGACGCCGCGTACGAGAGCGAGGACATCGGCGATCCGGCCCTCGCCGCGCTCTCCGCCCGGGAGCGGCGGGTCATGCTCTCCCGCGACCGGGGGCTGCTGCGCCGCCGCGAGCTGTGGGCGGGGGCGTACGTGTACAGCGACCGGCCCGACGACCAGCTCCGTGACGTCCTGGAGCGCTTCACGCCCCCGCTGGCCCCCTGGACCCGCTGCACCGCCTGCAACGGGCTGCTGACCGAGACGGGCAAGGACGAGGTCCGCGAGCGCCTGGAGCGGGGCACCGAGAAGACGTACGACGTCTTCGCCCGGTGCGAGGAGTGCGACCGGGTCTACTGGCGGGGCGCCCACCACGCCCGCCTGGAGGCGATCGTCGACGAGGCGGTGCGGGAGTTCGGCGCCGCCGCCTCCTGACGGGCCCGCCGCCCCCTCAGGGGGTCTCGGCGGTGAGGTACCTCTGCACGGTCGGCGCCAGCCAGGCCACCAGTTCGTCCCGGCTCATGTCCACGGCCGGCTTCAGCCGGAGCACGTAGCGGGCGAGCGCCATGCCGAGGATCTGGGAGGCGACGAGCGCCGCCCGGGCCGGGGCCTCCTCCGGCTTCGGGCAGACGCCGAGGGCGACGGGCCCGAGCTGCGCGCCGAAGATCGCCTGCATGCGGGCGGCGCCCGCCTCGTTGGTGACGCCGACCCTGAGCAGGCCGGTGAGCACGTCGTCCCGCTCCCAGCGGTCGAGGAAGTGGTTCACGAGTACGGCGCCGATGTGCCGGGAGGGCAGCGCGCCGACGGCGGGCAGGGCCAGGTCGATCTCGGAGGCGGCGGCGAACAGCCCCTCCTTGTTGCCGTAGTAGCGCATGACCATCGACGGGTCGATCCCCGCGTCGCGGGCGATGGCCCGGATCGTGGCGCGCTCGTACCCGTCGGCGGCGAAGCGCTCGCGGGCGGCCTCCAGAATCGCGGCGCGGGTGGCGTCGGAGCGGCGTGCGGTCGTCATGCCCACAAGTGTAGGCCAACAGGCGTTGACACTTCACGCCGGACACCCCTACCTTTGTCAACAAGCGTAGGCCAACAAGCGTTGACCGATCGGAGGCCAGCCATGAGCACCACCGACACCCGCACCGGCGACCGCCCCACCACCGACACCGACGTCATCGTCGTCGGCGCCGGCCCCACCGGACTCCTCCTCGCCGGCGACCTCGCCGCCGCCGGACTCCGCGTCACCCTCGTCGAGCGCCGCCCGGCCGGCCGCTCCAACCTCACCCGCGCCTTCGGCGTCCACGCCCGCACCCTCGAACTCCTCGACACCCGCGGCCTCGCCGACGCCCTCGAAGTCACCGGCACCCGCCTCACCCGGATGCGGCTCTTCGGCCACCTCTCCCTCGACCTCAGCCGCCTCCCCTCCCGCTACAACCACCTCCTCATCACCCCCCAGTACGAGGTGGAACGCCTCCTGGAGCAGCGCGCCGCCGACGCCGGCGTCACCTTCCGCCACGGCACCGCCCTCGACGCCCTCCAGCAGGACGCCGACGGCGTCACCGCCCACCTCACCGACCCCGACGGCACCCCCCGCACCCTCCGCGCCCACCACCTCGTCGGCACCGACGGCCACCGCAGCACCGTCCGCACCGCCCTCGGCCTCCCCTTCCCCGGCACCAGCGTCATCCGCTCGATCGTCCTCGCCGACGTCCGCCTCACCGACGAGCCCGCCGCGTCCCTCACCGTCAACGGCAACGGCGACACCTTCGCCTTCGTCGCCCCCTTCGGCGACGGCTGGTACCGCGTCATGGGCTGGGACCGCACCCGCCAGGTACCCGACAGCGAACCCGTCGACCTCGACGAGGTCCGCGCCCTCGCCCGCCGGGCCCTCGGCACCGATCACGGCATGCACGACGCCCGCTGGATCTCCCGCTTCCACAGCGACGAGCGCCAGGCCCCCGCCTACCGCGTGGGCCGCGTCTTCCTCGCCGGCGACGCCGCCCACGTCCACTCCCCCGCCGGCGGCCAGGGCATGAACACCGGCCTCCAGGACGCCGCCAACCTCTCCTGGAAGCTCATCGCCGTCCACCGCGGCGAAGCCCCCGACCCCGAAGCCCTCCTCGACAGCTACCAGGCCGAACGCCACCCCGTCGGCGCCATGGTCCTGCGCACCAGCGGCGCCCTCATCCGCCTCGCCATGGCCCACACCCCCGCCACCCGCGCCCTGCGCGCCCTCGCCACCACCGCGCTCGACACGCTCCGCCCCGCCTCCGCCAAGGCCCTCGGCACCCTCAGCGGCCTCGGCATCTCCTACGCCCCCGCCCCCGGCGGCGGCCGCACCTCCGGCCGCCGCGCCCCCGACGTCGCCCTCCGCGAGGGCCGCCTCCACGCACTCCTGCGCGCGGGCGAATTCGTCCTCATCACCCCCCAGGGCGCCGCCCCGGCCCTCCCCCCGACCGCCCCGACCACCACCGCCCGCACCGTCCACGCCACCTGGCCCGACCCCGCCCGCCGCACCACCGTCCTCGTCCGCCCCGACGGCTACGTCCTGTGGACCGACCGGTGACCGGCCCCCGCCCTCAGAAGACGTACGGATCCCCGGTCGCGAGCACCAGCACCCGGTGCCGGTCGTTGAGGGGGTTCCGGTCCACCCCGCCGGCCCGCCAGGCCGTACCGACCTCCACCGTCAGCTCCTGCGGCCGTCCCACCGCCCGCAGGTCCAGCGCCAGCTCCCCCGCCGCCCCACCGCCCGCCAGCGCCCCCGTCCGGCAGGACACCACCCGGGCACTGCTCCACAGACAGCCGGGCGGCAACTCCTGCCCACCCGCCATCGGCACGGAGAAGGCCAGCCGGACGGTGGCGTCGGCGACGTCGGACGGACCGCGGTTCTCCGTCACCAGCCACACCCCGACCCGCCCGTCCCACAGCGACACGTGCCCGTGATGGGCCAGGTCCGCCTCGCCCCCGACCGCCTCGCCCACCACGTCACCCGCCGCGCCGCCGGCCGCACCGGCGGCCGTCCCGGCACCCAGCACCACGAGCGCCGCGAGCGCGGCCCCCAGCACACCCTTCGACATCACACGCATACGTCAAAAGTAACCACAGAACATCCCATTTTCTGACAACCCGTCAGACCGCGTGTCCCCCGCCCGCCCCGCGCACCTCCGGGCCGCCCCGCCCCGCCGCCTATCCTGACCACCACACCGACCGACCACCTGTGCGAGGAGCCACCGCCATGTCCGCCCCCATCGCCGTCATCACCGGAGCGAGCAGCGGCATCGGCGCCGCCACGGCCCGGCAGCTGGCCGCCGCCGGCTACCGCGTGGTCCTCACCGCCCGCCGCAAGGACCGCATCGAAGCCCTCGCCGCCGAGATCAACGAAGCCGGCCACCAGGCCACCGCCTACGCCCTCGACGTCACCGACCGCGCCGCCGTCGACGAGTTCGCCACCGCCTTCCGCACCCTCGCCGTCCTCGTCAACAACGCCGGCGGCGCCCTCGGCCTCGACCCCGTCGCCACCGGCGACCCCGAGGACTGGCGCCGCATGTACGACGTCAACGTCCTCGGCACCCTCCACATGACCCAGGCCCTGCTGCCCGCCCTCACCGCGAGCGGCGACGGCACCGTCGTCGTCCTCTCCTCCACCGCAGGCCACGGCACCTACGAGGGCGGCGCCGGCTACGTCGCCGCCAAGAACGGCGCCCGCGTCCTCGCCGAGACCCTCCGCCTGGAGATCGTCGGCACCCCCGTCCGCGTCATCGAGATCGCCCCCGGCCTGGTCAAGACCGACGAGTTCGCCACCACCCGCTTCCGCGGCGACACCGACCGCGCCGCCGCCGTCTACGCCGGTGTCGCCGAACCCCTCACCGCCGACGACGTCGCCGACACCATCACCTGGGCCTGCACCCGCCCCCCGCACGTCAACATCGACCTCCTGGTGGTCCGCCCCCGCGCCCAGGCCTCCAACACCAAGCTCCACCGCGAGCCGTAGGACCGCGCACCGGCCGGACCACGACCCCCGCCGAGCGACAGAAGGGCTGCGGGACGCCCTCGGCGCCCCGCAGCCCTTCAACCCCGCAGCCCTTCAACCCCGCCCCCCGGCGGTCAGCCCTTCAAGCCGTCACCCCTTCACACAGATGACCTGCTTGAGCTTGGCGACGACCTCCACGAGGTCCGTCTGCTGCTCGATGACCTTCTCGATCGGCTTGTACGCGCCGGGGATCTCGTCCACGACGCCGGAATCCTTGCGGCACTCCACGCCCCGCGTCTGCTCCTCCAGGTCCCGCGTCGAGAAGCGCCGCTTCGCCGCGCTGCGGCTCATCTTCCGGCCCGCGCCGTGCGAGGCGGAGTTGAACGAGGCAGCGTTGCCGAGGCCCTTCACGATGTAGGAGCCGGTGCCCATCGAGCCCGGGATGATGCCGAACTCCCCGGAGCCGGCCCGGATCGCGCCCTTACGGGTCACGAGCAGGTCCATGCCCTCGTACCGCTCCTCCGCCACGTAGTTGTGGTGGCAGGAGATCACCGGGTCGAAGGTCACCTTCGCCTTCCGGAACTCCCTGCGGACGACCTCCTGGAAGAGCGCCATCATGATCGCGCGGTTGTACTTCGCGTACTCCTGCGCCCAGAAGAGGTCGTGCCGGTAGGCGGCCATCTGCGGCGTCTCCGCCACGAACACCGCCAGATCCCGGTCGATCAGCCCCTGGTTGTGCGGCAGTTTCTGCGCCACTCCGATGTGATGCTCGGCGAGCTCCTTGCCGATGTTGCGGGAACCCGAATGCAGCATGAGCCACACCGAATCGGACGTATCTATACAAAGCTCCACGAAATGATTTCCGGATCCGAGCGTTCCGATCTGCAGCGCCGCCCGCTCCCGCCGGAACTTCACCGCGTCCGCCACCCCGTCGAACCGGGACCAGAAGTCGTCCCATCCGGCCGTCGGGAACTGGTACAGCCGCTTCGGGTCGACCTCCTCGCGGTGCATGCCGCGGCCGACCGGGATCGCCTGCTCGATCTTGGAGCGGAGGCGGGAGAGGTCGCCCGGGAGGTCGTTCGCGGTCAGGGAGGTCTTCACCGCGGACATGCCGCAGCCGATGTCCACGCCGACCGCCGCCGGGCAGACGGCGTCCTTCATCGCGATCACCGAGCCGACCGTGGCGCCCTTGCCGTAATGCACGTCCGGCATGACCGCCAGGCCCTTGATCCACGGCAGCGTCGCCACGTTCCGCAGCTGCTGCATCGCGCCGCCCTCCACCGTGGAAGGATCGGCCCACATCCGGATGGGCACCCGCGCGCCCGGTACCTCTACGTACGACATACTCCCTCAATTCCCCCGAAAAGCCTGATAACGCAAAAACCGGAGCCAAAGCCCGTACAGGTGACGGCGGACCGGCATCAACGGCTGTGCGTGCGATAGACATTGTGTCCATCCGCCTTCAGAGGGCGGCAAACAGTTTTCGGGAAAGACTTCGGGGAGAAGGGAGCCTGGGACGGTGCAGCGAAAGAGGTACACACCCGGCCGCGCCCCCGCCGCCCTCCTCGGCCTCGGCGCCGGTCTCGCCGTCACGCTCGGCGCCCTGACCGGCTGCTCGGCCGCCGACAGCGCCGAGGACGTCACCCTCGACGCGAAGGCGGGCGCCGCCGCCGCGCCCGTCGCGCCGCCCGGCCGCTACCGCACCCTCTTCGAGCCCTGCGGCGCCGTCCCGCAGGCGACCCTCCGGGAGCTGCTCCCCGGCACCGCCGCCCTGGCCGAGCCCGAGCGGGCCAAGGCGCTCCGGGGGACCGCCGCCGTCACGTACGACACCGACCGGCGCGTCGGCTGCACCTGGAGCGCGGACGCCGAGGACGGGGCGCACCGGCTGGTGCTCGACGTGGAGCGGGTGGTCTCGTACGACCCGACGGTGAGCGACGCCACGCGGGCGGAGGAGGTCTACAACCGCAAGCAGCTCGCGGCCGGGATCGCCGTACCGACCACACCCCCGCCGACGCCCACGGCCACCGCCACAAGCACATCCACGGCCACGGCCACGAGCACGGGCGTGCCCACCACCCAGCCCACGCCCACCGGCACCGCCGCGACCACCACCACCGGTACCACCCCCGTCTCCGGCACCCCCGCCTCCGGCGCCCCGTCCGGCGCCTCCGGTCCGGCCTCTCCGGCCGCGCCGGCGACGACCGGTCTGGAGCCGCGGCTGCTGGGCGGTCTCGGTGACGTCGCGTTCGTCGACGACAGGCTCGACACGGCGAGCACGAACGGGCAGCAGCGGATCGTGAGCGTGGTGTTCCGCACATCGAACGTCATCGTGACGGTCGAGTACCAGCAGCGGACGACGGGTGTGGCGCCGGCTCCGGACAGCAAGGAACTGCAGGACAGGGCGGAGAACCTGGCCCGCCTGCTGGCCGACCGGCTGGAGGAGTAGCGGATCGCCCTCCGATCCGCGCGGCCCCCCGGTGGGCGAGGGGACCACGTAACGTGTCGGCGTACCCAGGGCCGCCGACCGGCGCCGGCCGTTCGACAAGCGACTGAAGGAACCATGCAGCGATCAGCTCCGCGTCTCACCCGCATTCTCGCCGCCGCAGCCGTCCCGGTGATGCTCGTCGTCGCCGGCTGCTCCTCGGATTCGGGCAGCGGCGGGGAGGGGTCCGGCGGTACGGCGCCGGGCAAGGCGTCCGCGTCGGCTTCGGCGTCGGCGACCCCTTCGCCGACCCCGACGGTGGAGCCCGCGAAGTTCTCGGAGCTGCCGTCGGCGTGCAAGGCGATCGCGGCGAAGACGACGGGCTCGCTGGTTCCGAAGGCGAAGAGCCCGAAGGGCACGGCCGCGGCCTCCACGGATCTGTCGCAGCGCGGCGGCTGCTCGTGGAACGGCCTGGAGGACAAGGGCGTCAAGGGTTCGCAGTACCGCTGGCTCGACGTGTCGTTCTACCGGTACGACTCCGAGGTGTCGCTGGGCAGCGGCCAGGAGCGGGCGCGGGAGAACTTCGTCAAGGAGCTCGGGAAGGTGCAGGCCACCACGGGCGCGAAGAAGATGAACACCGTGGCGGCGGCGGGCATCGGTGACGAGGCGAAGACGGTCACGTACACGGTGAAGAAGACCGGCGAGGACTTCGTCTACGCCTCGGTGGTGGCGCGTACGGGCAATGTGCTGGTGCTGCTGTCGTACAACGGCGCCGGGTACGCGGGTGCGCCGACGCCGGAGACGAAGAAGATCGTCGAGGGTGCGACGAAGGCGGCGAAGGAAGCGGTGGCGGCGGTGGCCGCGGCCAACAAGTAACCGCCGGCGACCGGCGACCGGCACGGAGGGGCCGGCGGGGAGCGGCCATCAAGGAGTCGTACCCGTCTCCGGTGGCGGCCAACCCGGTTCGGTCGCGTCGGGTAGCGACACAAATCAACACAGACAGGTGTGTGCGAGCGGAGCCCGTCCCTCCCCAGGGGGTCGGGCTTCGTTCATGTGTGCCACTCTGGGGCCCGCGAGACGTCGAACACGGGAGGGGATCGCGGGTGGCCGCGATGGAGCTGACACGCACACACCGCATACTCATCGGGCTGGTCATCGGCGGCGCGGTGATCATCGCGGGGATCGGTTTCGCGGGTTCGTACGCGGCCGTGCGCGAGCTTGCCGTGCACAAGGGCTTCGGTACGTTCTCGTACTTCTTCCCGATCGGCATCGACGCGGGCATCTGTGTGCTGCTCGCGCTGGACCTGCTGCTGACGTGGCTGCGGATCCCGTTCCCGCTGCTGCGGCAGACGGCGTGGATCCTGACGGCGGCGACGATCGCGTTCAACGGCGCGGCGGCGTGGCCGGACCCGTTGGGCGTCGGCATGCACGCGGTGATCCCGGTGCTGTTCGTGGTGGCGGTCGAGGCGGCGCGGCACGCGGTCGGCCGGATCGCCGACATCACGGCGGACAAGCACATGGAGGGCGTGCGGCTGACCCGCTGGCTGCTGTCGCCGGTGCCGACGTTCCGGCTGTGGCGGCGGATGAAGCTGTGGGAGCTGCGCTCGTACGACCAGGTGATCAAGCTGGAGCAGGAACGGTTGATCTATCAGGCGCGGCTCCAGGCCCGTTTCGGGCGTGGCTGGCGGCGGAAGGCGCCGGTGGAGGCGCTGATGCCGCTGCGACTGGCCCGGTACGGCGTCCCGCTGTCGGAGACGGCTCCGGCGGGTCTGGCGGCGGCCGGTGTGGAGCCGGTTCTGCTGCCGCCGAACCCGACCCTGGTCGCGGCCCAGGCGCAGGCCCAGGCTCCCGGGATCGTCCAGGCGGTGGCGCAGGCTCCGGCCGCAGGCCCGCAGGAGCTTCCGGCGGCACAGCCTCAGCCGCAGCCGCAGCCCCAGGCACAACCCCAGCCTCAGCCCGCGCAGCAGGCCCAGCCGCAGCCACAGGCCGCTCAGCAGGCCCAGCCCCACCCCCAGCAGCCCCACCCCCAGCAGAAGGGGCTCCCGCAGGAGGGGCTCCCGCAGGGCGAACTGCCGCAGGAGCAGCTCCACCCGAACCACGAGAGCCCTTGGTTCGACACCCCGCAGGTCACGCCGGAGGGGTACGGCGGCACGTACAGCCCGCAGGCCGTGTCGGCCGAGGAGCAGCAGGTCCCGGAGGACCCTAACCTCCCGGAGGAGTTCGTCCAGTACGAGGAGTACGGCGAGCAGGCCGAGCCGCAGCCCGAGGTGCCGCTGGACGACTTCCAGGAGACCGCGTACAAGGTCACGTACGGCTTCGCGCAGGAGCACCGGCGTTTCCCCACGCCGTACGAGCTGGAGCAGCTGATGGCGTACGCGTACGGCATCCAGCGGTTCCCGGCCACGCAGTCGGACCTGCTCCAGCGGATGACGCCGGAGGTGCAGGAGCGCGTCCGCCAGGACATGGAGGAGTTCGACGCCTCCTGATCCGCGCGCCGCGCGCACGCACACGCCGAAGGGCCGCCCCCGAGCGCGGGGGCGGCCCTTCGGTGTGTGGTCAGGTCACGCGCCGAGGAGCTTGCGCACCCGGTCCGCGCCGACGGCGAGGAGGAGGGTGGGCAGGCGGGGGCCCGTCTCGCGGCTCACGAGGAGCTTGTAGAGGAGGGCGAAGAAGGAGCGCTGGGCGACCTTCAGTTCGGGGGTGGGCTTGGCCTCGGGGGTGAGGCCGGCCATGACCTTGGGGACGCCGTAGACGAGCGTGGTGAGCCCGTCGAGCGACCAGTGGCTGTCGAGGCCCTCCAGGAGCAGCCGGAGCGACTCGCGGCCCTCGTCGTCGAGGGAGCCGAGGAGTTCGGTGTCGGGCTCCTCGCGGACGATGGTGCGCTGGTCGGCCGGGACCTGGGTGGTGATCCAGTTCTCGGCGCGGTCGAGGCGCGGCCGGACCTCGTCGAGGGAGGTGACGGGGGACTCCGGGTCGAGGTCGGTGAGGATCCGGAGGGTCTGCTCGTCGTGGCCGGCGGTGATGTCGACGACGGAGGCGAGGGTGCGGTACGGGAGCGGGCGCGGGGTGCGCGGCAGCTCGCCGGCCGCGGTGCGGGCGGCGCGCGCGTGCGCGGCGGCGTCGGCGGGCAGCACGGTGCCGTCGGCGACCTTGGCCTCCAGCTTGTCCCACTCGTCGTAGAGCCGCTGGATCTCCTGGTCGAAGGCGATCTTGAAGGACTGGTTGGGCTTGCGGCGGGCGTAGAGCCAGCGGAGGAGCTGCGGCTCCATGATCTTCAGGGCGTCGGCCGCGGTGGGCACACCGCCCTTGGAGGAGGACATCTTGGCCATGCCGCTGATGCCGACGAAGGCGTACATGGGGCCGATGGGCTGGACGCCGTCGAAGAGGGTGACGATCTGGCCGCCGACCTGGAAGGAGGAGCCGGGCGAGGAGTGGTCGACGCCGGAGGGCTCGAAGATGACGCCCTCGTAGGCCCAGCGCATGGGCCAGTCGACCTTCCAGACGAGCTTGCCGCGGTTGAACTCGCTGAGCTTGACGGTCTCGGCGAAGCCGCAGGCGGAGCAGGTGTAGCTCAGCTCGGTGGTGTCGTCGTCGTAGGCGGTGACGGTGGTGAAGTCCTTCTCGCACTGCCCGCAGTAGGGCTTGTACGGGAAGTAGCCGGCGCCGCCGCCGGAGCCGTCGTCCTCGCCGGCCGCGCCGGAGCCCTCGGCGGCCTCCAGCTCGGCCTCGTCGACCGGCTTCTGGGACTGCTTCTTCGGGGCCTTCTTCGTCCGGTACTGGTCGAGGATGGCGTCGATGTCGCCGCGGCGGCGCATGGCGTGCAGGATCTGCTCGCGGTAGACGCCGGAGGTGTACTGCTCGGTCTGGCTGATCGGCTCGTACTCGACGCCGAGCTCGGCCAGGGCCTCGACCATGGCGGCCTTGAAGTGCTCGGCCCAGTTGGGGTGGGGCGAGCCGGCGGGGGCGGGGACGGAGGTCAGGGGCTTGCCGATGTGGTCGGCCCAGGTCTCGTCGATGCCCTCGACGCCGTTGGGCACCTTGCGGTAGCGGTCGTAGTCGTCCCACGAGATGAGGTGGCGGACGGTGTACCCGCGGCGGCGGATCTCGTCGGCGACCAGGTGCGGGGTCATGACCTCGCGGAGGTTGCCGAGGTGGATCGGGCCGGAGGGGGAGAGGCCGGAGGCGACGACGACCGGTTTGCCAGGCGCACGTCGCTCCGACTCGGTGATGACCTCGTCCGCGAAACGGGAGACCCAGTCGGTCTCGGTGCTGCTCTGAGCCACGGTCGGTACGTCCTTCTTTCCAGATCCTTGCGGGAATCCCTCGAAGCCTTACGACAGCCATTGTCCCAGACGGAACCGGTCGCCCCGAGGTTGTCCACAGGCGGGATTCTCCTCGGCGGCCGGGCCGCGGCTTGTCCACAGGCGGGGAAAACACGTTGCCCACCCATGGGACACTTGACAAGCGATATAGACCACCGGGACACCCGGACACGACACAACAGGAACGGAAGCTCATGGCCTCGGTCCCTTCCCTCGCTTCGACCGTGCAGCAGCGCCTCGCGGAAGGCCTCTCGGCAGCCCTGCCGGAGGCCGGTTCCGCCGACCCGCTGCTGCGACGAAGCGACCGGGCCGATTTCCAGGCCAACGGCATCCTGGCGCTGGCCAAGCGGCTCAAGGGCAACCCGCGTGAGCTGGCGACGAAGGTCGTCGAGTCGATCCCGGCGAACGACGTGCTGAAGGAGATCGAGGTCTCCGGCCCCGGCTTCCTCAACATCACGGTGTCGGACGCGGCGATCGTGCGGACGCTGGCGGCCCGCGCGGCCGACGCGCGCCTCGGCGTGCCGCTGAACGAGGCGGCGGGCACGACGGTCATCGACTACGCGCAGCCGAACGTGGCGAAGGAGATGCACGTCGGCCACCTGCGGTCGGCGGTGATCGGCGCGGCGATGGTGGAGATCCTGGAGTTCACGGGCGAGACCGTGGTCCGCCGGCACCACATCGGCGACTGGGGCACCCAGTTCGGCATGCTCATCCAGTACCTGATCGAGCACCCGCACGAGCTGGACCACTCCGAGGGGGGCGAGGTCTCCGGCGAGGAGGCCATGTCGAACCTGAACCGGCTGTACAAGGCGTCCCGCGCCCTGTTCGACGCGGACGAGGAGTTCAAGACCCGGGCACGCGCCCGCGTGGTGGACCTCCAGGCCGGGGACGAGGAGACCCTCGCGCTGTGGCAGCGGTTCGTGGACGAGTCGAAGATCTACTTCTACTCGGTCTTCGAGAAGCTCGACATGGACATCCGGGACCCCGACATCGTCGGTGAGTCCGGCTACAACGACATGCTCCAGGAGACGTGCCGGATCCTGGAGGAGTCGGGCGTCGCGGTCCGCTCCGAGGGCGCGCTGTGCGTCTTCTTCGACGACATCAAGGGCCCGGACGGCAACCCGGTCCCGCTGATCGTCCAGAAGTCCGACGGCGGTTTCGGCTACGCGGCGACGGACCTGTCGGCGATCCGCGACCGGGTGCGGAACCTGAAGGCGTCGACGCTGCTGTACGTGGTGGACGCCCGCCAGTCGCTGCACTTCAAGATGGTCTTCGAGACGGCCCGCCGGGCCGGCTGGCTGAACGACGAGGTGAAGGCCGTCCAGCTGGCCTTCGGCACGGTCCTCGGCAAGGACGGCAAGCCGTTCAAGACGCGTGAGGGCGAGACGGTCCGGCTGGTGGACCTGCTGGACGAGGCGATCGACCGGGCCTCGGCCGTGGTCCGCGAGAAGGCCCAGGACCTCACCGAGGAGGAGATCGCCGAGCGCGGCACCCAGGTGGGCATCGGCGCGGTGAAGTACGCGGACCTGTCGACCTCGGCGGCCCGTGACTACAAGTTCGACCTGGACCAGATGGTCTCGCTCAACGGCGACACGTCGGTGTACCTCCAGTACGCGTACGCCCGCATCCAGTCGATCCTGCGGAAGGCCGGGGACGCGAAGCCGGCGGCCCGCCCGGAGCTGGAGCTGGCGCCGTCGGAGCGGGCGCTGGGCCTGCACCTGGACGGTTTCGGCGAGGTGATCGCGGAGACCGCCGCGGAGTACGCCCCGCACAAGCTGGCGGCGTACCTGTACCAGCTGGCCTCGCTGTACACGACGTTCTACTCGGAGTGCCCGGTCCTCAAGGCCGACACCCCGGAGCAGGTCGAGAACCGCCTCTTCCTGTGCGACCTCACGGCCCGCACGCTCCACCGGGGCATGGCCCTGCTCGGCATCCGGACGCCCGAGCGCCTCTGACGCCGCCGGGGCGGGTGGGTCACTCCTGAGCGACCCACTCGCCCTTGTCCGGCCAGTAGCCGTAGACCGTACGGCCCTCGATGGCCTGCGTACGGAACGGCTCTCCGCCGTCGTCGATCCGTACGGTCCCCCTCCGGTCCCCGGTGCTCCACTCCAGCTCCAGGTACCAGGCGACGGCGTGCTCCTCGGTGTGGACGTCGAGGTTGAGGACCTGCGGGTCGCCGGTGGCGACCTTGTACGGGAAGTCCTTGGCGGGCACGACCAGGTCCCCGTCCTGTCCGGCGACCGCCTTCGCGTACGGCCGGGGCGCGTCGAGGTCGACGTCGAAGGTCTGCGGGGTGACCCCGCTGCCGCAGCCGTCGCCCATGGAGTAAGCGGTCCGCGCCGGCGGCCGGTCCCGCTCGACGACCCGGACGCGGAGCCGCGACAGCACGACGGGCTCCTGGGTGCGGCCGGTGACGGTGACCTGGAGCTGCATGTGCCCGCCGTCGACGCCACCGAGCGCGCGGGCCCACGGCCGGGTGTCCTGCGGCGGGGGCGGCGGCGGCACGTGCTGCGGCTTCTGGTCGAGGACGTAGTACTGCCCGCAGGGCTGGGCCCAGTTGTACGAGCTGATGCCGGCGTTCAGCGGTGCGGGCGCGGCGGGCGCGGCCGAACCCGCGCGCGGCTCCTTCTCCCCGTCCCGCACCACCAGATACGTCCCCGGCACGGCGAGGGCCACGACGGCCACGGCGGCGAGGGCGCTCTTGAACCGGCCCCGCGAGGGCCCGGCACCGCCCGCGCCCTCTGACGTCACGACGACGGCCCCGACGGACCCGGCAGCCTCGACCGACCCGGCAGCTTCGACCGACTCGACGGCCTCGACGGCCTCAGCAGGCCCAACGGGCTCGACGGCCCCACCAGCCCCACCAAGCTCACCGGACCCGTCAAGCCCGCCAGCCCCACCAGACCCACCAGCCCCACCAGCCCCGGCAAGCTCAGCAAACCCGGCCGCACCCGCCCCGGCCGGCTCGCCGCCCCGCCCCCGGGTCTCGTCGGCGACGATCCAGGCGCGGTGGAGCGCGACGAGTTCCTCCCGGGTGGCCCCGCACAGCCGCCCGAGCCGTTCCACGGGGGCGAAGTCGGTCGGGACGGCGTCGCCGTTGCAGTACCGGTGGAGGGTGGAGGTGCTGACGTGGAGCCGCTTGGCGAGCGCTCCGTAGCTCAGTCCCGACCGCTCCTTGAGCCCCTTCAGCAGCCCCGCGAGCCGGTCCCCGGTGTCCATCCGTCGCTCCCCCGTCACCGTCGGCGTCCCAGGAACGCGTTCCGGGCAAGGTGCGTCTCCCCAGGTCACAGGGGGTGGAAGCGTTCCAGCGTTCCTCATTGTCCCGCGTCGATCGACACCGCGTCACACCGGCACGCAGCATGGAGCCATGCCGAACGGCCGCGTCACCGACGCCCTGGCACTGACGGTGCTGGTCATCTGCACCGCGATCGTGATCAGCCTGTTCGACGGCCACTGACCGACCGACCCACCGAACCACTCACGGGGGAACCACCATGCGTACGACCGCCCGCCGCCTCGCCCTGCCCGCCGCCGCTCTGGCCGCGGCCCTCGCCCTCACGGCCTGCCAGTCGTCCGACCAGGACGCGGCGGCTCCGGCCCCCGCGAAGCCCGGCACGACCGCGCCCGCGACCACCGCACCCGCGACCGCCACGCCCGAGAGCACCGCCTCCGCGCCGGCCGCCCCGGCCCCGTCGTCGTCCCCGGCGACGGAGGCCGCGCGCAAGACCACCGAGCCCCCCGCGAAGCCCTCGCCCAAGGCCCCCACCGACAGCACCGCCGGCTCCGGTTCCGCCGGCTCCGGTTCCACCGGATCCGACTCCGGATCCGCCGGGAACACCCCCCTCCGCCCCTGCACCGCCGCGGACGTGAAGGTCGTGGCGAGCAAGGTCAGCCGCCCGATCAACCACCTGGCGCTGACGATCACGAACACCGGGGGCCGCGTCTGCCACGCCCCGGACGCGCCCCTGGTCGGCTTCGACCACAGCCAGGCGCCGATCAGGATCGTGGAGGAGAGCAAGCCGCAGGCCGTGGTGACGCTGACGCCCGGCGAGTCGGCCTACGCGTCCCTGATCCTGACCGGGGAGCCGGCCGG
Source organism: Streptomyces sp. NPDC035033 (assembly GCF_040636735.1). Taxonomy (NCBI): domain Bacteria; kingdom Bacillati; phylum Actinomycetota; class Actinomycetes; order Kitasatosporales; family Streptomycetaceae; genus Streptomyces; species Streptomyces sp. NPDC035033. The sequence continues at coordinate 55,692 of NZ_JBEZUZ010000026.1, forward strand.
GCCCGGCGAGGACACCCACGGCACGACCGTCCGCACGATCAAGGTGAACCTGACCGCCGACAGCATGGTGACGGTGGCGGCGCCGTCGGGCACGTACGTGGACGACGGCGCCGCCGTCTCGTACTGGCAGCGGGAGCTGGAGGACGCCCTCCAGTACTAGGCCGGCACCGGCGCGGCGCCTAGCGGTTGATCGGGTAGGACGTCCGCCCGGACACCTCGTCGATCTCCGCGTGGGCCTTCTGGAGGAGCTGCGAGGCCAGGTCCATGAGGGCGCGGGCCCCGGCGATCTCCTCGCCGACCCGGAGCTGCTCGGGATCGGAGGGGTGCCGGTGGGCGGTGCCGTGGGCCCGGAACTCGGAACCGTCCGAGAGCCGGACCATGGCGGCCGCCCGCGTCCGGTCGCCGTCCTCCTGGAACTCCATGTCGACGTGCCAGCCGACGAGCGTGTGCATCATGAGGATCACCTCCGGGGAGGTACCTGTCGGGTACCTCTCCAGGGTGCGCCGCCCGGCCGTCAGCGGCGAGCCGACCCGAGCTTCTGCGCCACCTCGGTGGCCCAGTAGGTGAGGATCATCTTCGCGCCGGCGCGGCGGATGCCGGTGAGGGTCTCCAGGATGGCCTGGTCGCGGTCGATCCAGCCCTTCTCCGCGGCGGCCTCGACCATCGCGTACTCGCCGCTGATCTGGTACGCGGCGACGGGCACGTCCACGGCCTCGGCGACCTTGGCGAGCACGTCGAGGTAGGGGCCGGCGGGCTTGACCATCACCATGTCCGCGCCCTCCTCCAGGTCCAGCGCCAGCTCGCGCATCGACTCGCGGAGGTTGGCCGGGTCCTGCTGGTAGGTCTTGCGGTCGCCCCGGAGGGAGGAGCCGACGGCCTCGCGGAAGGGGCCGTAGAAGGCGGAGGAGTACTTCGCGGTGTACGCGAGGATCGCCACGTCCTCCTTGCCGATGGTGTCCAGCGCGTCGCGGACGACACCGACCTGCCCGTCCATCATCCCGGACGGTCCGACGACGTGGACGCCGGCGTCGGCCTGGACCTGCGCCATCTCGGCGTAGCGCTCCAGGGTGGCGTCGTTGTCGACCCGCCCGTGCTCGTCGAGGACGCCGCAGTGGCCGTGGTCGGTGAACTCGTCGAGACACAGGTCGGACATGATGATGAGGTCGTCGCCGACCTCGGCCCTCACGTCCCGGATGGCGACCTGGAGGATGCCGTCGGGATCGGTGCCGGCCGTGCCGAGCCCGTCCTTCTTCGCCTCCTCCGGCACGCCGAAGAGCATGATCCCGGAGACGCCCGCCTCCAGGGCTTCCACCGCGGCCTTCCGCAGGGTGTCCCGGGTGTGCTGGACGACGCCGGGCATCGCGCCGATCGGCACGGGCTCGCCGACGCCCTCGCGCACGAACGCGGGCAGGATCAGGTCGGCCGGGTCCAGGCGGGTCTCGGCCACCATCCGCCGCATGGCGGGCGTCGTCCGCAGCCGCCGCGGCCGCGCCCCCGGAAAGCTTCCATACGAGTTCATACGTGCGAGGCTACGCCCGCCCGGCGCCCCCACTTACCGACACCGTGTTGCCCACGCGTGACGGGCGCGGCACACGCCGGAAGACCGGCGCGGGCCCCGGGAAGGGGACCCGCGCCGAGGTCCGCGGCCCCCGAGGGGGCCGGACGGCCTACGTCGTGCGGCGGCGCCGCGCGCCCGGGCGCCGCTCGCTGGGCCGCGTGACGGGGTCGCCGGCCTCCAGCGCCGCCTCCCGCCGCCGTACGCCGAACTCCGCGAGCGCCTCCGCGAGCTTGTGGACGGACGGCTCCGGGGACAGCACGTCGACCCGCAGCCCGTGCTCCTCCGCCGTCTTGGCGGTGGCCGGGCCGATGCAGGCGATGACGGTGACGTTGTGCGGCTTGCCGGCGATGCCGACCAGGTTCCGCACGGTCGACGACGAGGTGAAGAGCACCGCGTCGAAACCGCCGCCCTTGATCGCCTCGCGCGTCTCGGCCGGCGGCGGCGAGGCGCGCACGGTCCGGTAGGCCGTGACGTCGTCGACCTCCCAGCCGAGCTCGATGAGGCCCGCGACCAGCGTCTCGGTCGCGATGTCGGCGCGCGGCAGGAAGACGCGGTCGATCGGGTCGAAGACCGGGTCGTACGGCGGCCAGTCCTCCAGGAGGCCCGCCGCGGACTGCTCGCCGCTCGGCACGAGGTCCGGCTTCACGCCGAAGTCGATCAGCGCGGCGGCCGTCTGCTCGCCCACCGCCGCGACCTTGATGCCGGCGAAGGCGCGGGCGTCGAGCCCGTACTCCTCGAACTTCTCCCGTACGGCCTTGACCGCGTTCACCGAGGTGAAGGCGATCCACTCGTACCGTCCGGTGACGAGCCCCTTGACCGCCCGTTCCATCTGCTGGGGGGTGCGGGGCGGCTCGACCGCGATGGTCGGGACCTCGTGCGGCACGGCGCCGTACGAACGCAGCTGGTCGGAGAGCGACGCGGCCTGCTCCTTGGTGCGCGGCACGAGGACCCGCCACCCGAAGAGCGGCTTGGACTCGAACCAGGAGAGCTGGTCGCGCTGCGCGGGGGCGCTGCGCTCGCCGACCACGGCTATCACCGGTCGGTGGCCCTCGGGCGAGGGGAGCACCTTGCCCTGCTTGAAGACCTGGGCGATCGTCCCGAGGGTCGCGTTCCAGGTGCGCTGCCGCGTCGTCGTACCGGCGATGGTGACGGTGAGCGGGGTGTCCGGCTTACGGCCCGCCGCCACCAGCTCACCGGCGGCCGCGGCCACCGAGTCCAGCGAGGTCGAGACGACGACGGTGCCGTCGGAGGCGCCGACCTCGGCCCAGCACCGGTCGTCGGCGGTCCGGGCGTCGACGAAGCGGACGTCGGTGCCCTGCGCGTCGCGCAGCGGCACACCGGCGTACGCGGGGACGCCGACCACGGTCGCGACGCCGGGGACGACCTCGAAGGGGATGCCCTCGGCGGCGCAGGCGAGCATCTCGGCGCCCGCGTCGCCGTCGAGGCCGGGGTCGCCGGTCACCGCACGGACGACCCGCCTGCCGCCGCGCGCGGCCTCCATGACAAGATTGGTCGCATCCCTCAACACGGGGACACCGGCGGCTGTTGACGCCTCGTCAACAACCGTCAGCTCAGGCGTGCTCACGCCCGCGCGCGCATGGCCGCGGACGACCTCCAGCACGTCGGGCTCGGCGATCAGGACGTCCGCTCCCGCCAGGGCCTCGACGGCCCGGAGGGTCAGGAGTCCGGGGTCGCCCGGGCCTGCGCCGAGGAAGGTGACGTGGCCGTGGCCCGCGAAGACGGGGGGCACGGGACTGGTGGTCGGGCTGGTGGGGTTCAAAGTGCTCGCTCCCCCATAAGACCGGCCGCACCCTTGGCGAGCATCTCGGCCGCGAGTTCGCGTCCGAGCGCCGCCGCCTCGTCGTGCGAGGTGGGGACGGGACCGGTGGTGGACAGCTGCACCAGCGTGGAGCCGTCGGTGGTGCCGACGACGCCGCGCAGGCGCATTTCGGTGACAACCTGCCCGTGACCGGGGCCGTCGGCGAGGATGTCGGCGAGCGCGCCCACGGGTGCGCTGCAGCCGGCCTCCAGGGCGGCGAGCAGGGATCGCTCGGCGGTCACGGCGGCCCGCGTGCGCGGGTCGTCGAGAGCGGAGAGCGTGGCGACGAGGTCGGTGTTCGACGCCGGGCATTCGACGGCCAGGGCTCCCTGGCCGGGGGCGGGCAGCACGGAGTCGACCGGCAGCGGCTCGGCCGACAGGCCGCCGAGGAGCTCCTCGGTGCCGCCGATGCGGTTGAGTCCGGCCGCGGCGAGGACGACCGCGTCCAGCTCGCCCTTGCGGACGTAGCCGACACGGGTGTCGACGTTGCCGCGGATCGGGACGCAGGTGAGGTCGAGGCCGTGGCTGCGGGCGTACGCGTGCAGCTGGGCCATGCGGCGCGGCGAGCCGGTGCCGACGCGGGCGCCCTTCGGCAGCCGGGCGAGGGAGAGCCCCGCGCCGGTGATGAGGACGTCGCGCGGGTCCTCGCGCTCCGGGATCGCGGCCAGCACGAGCTCGGGGTGCTGGGCGGTCGGCAGGTCCTTCAGGGAGTGGACGGCGAAGTCGACCTCGCCGGCGAGCAGCGCGTCGCGCAGGGCGGCGACGAAGACGCCGGTGCCGCCGATCTGCGCGAGGTGCTCACGGGAGGTGTCCCCGTACGTGGTGATCTCCACGAGCTCGACGGGCCGGCCGGTCAGCTGCCGGACCGCGTCGGCCACGTGGCCGGACTGGGCCATGGCGAGCTTGCTGCGCCTGGTCCCGAGCCTCAGTGCCCTCTCGGTCATACTCGCCCTCGGTTCTTGACGTCGGCGTCATTCAGGTCGGCCCGGGAGACGGAGGCGACCGCCTCCGGGTCGAGGTCGAAGAGTGTCCGCAGCGCGTCCGCGTACCCGGCGCCGCCGGGCTCGCTGGCGAGCTGCTTGACCCGCACGGTCGGCGCGTGCAGGAGCTTGTCGACGACGCGGCGCACGGTCTGGGTGATCTCGGCGCGCTGCTTGTCGTCGAGGCCGGGGAGGCGGCCTTCGAGCCGGGCGACCTCGCTGGCCACCACGTCGGCGGCCATGGTGCGCAGGGCGACCACGGTGGGGGTGATGTGGGCGGCGCGCTGGGCGGCGCCGAAGGCGGCGACCTCGTCGGAGACGATGGAGCGGACCTGGTCGACGTCGGCGGCCATGGGGGCGTCGGCGGAGGCGTCGGCGAGCGACTCGATGTCGACGAGCCGGGCGCCGGGGATCCGGTGGGCGGCGGCGTCGATGTCGCGGGGCATGGCGAGGTCGAGCAGGCACAGGGGCTCCCGGCCGGCGGCCGCGCGGCCTTCGGCGGCGGCCTCGACGGCGTCGCCGGTGAGGACGAGGCCGGTGGCGCCGGTGCAGGAGACGACGACGTCCGCGCGGCCCAGTTCGTCGCCGACGGCGGCCATCTCGGCCGCGCGCGCGGCCACGCCCGTGCCCCCGGGCTCGGCGAGGATCTCGGCGAGCCGCTCGGCGCGGGCGAGGGTGCGGTTGGCGATGACGATCTCGGCGACGCCGGCGCGGGCGAGGGTGGCGGCGGCCAGGGACGACATGGAGCCGGCGCCGATGACGAGGGCGCGCTTGCCCCGGGCCCAGGTCTCGACCTCGGCGCCGTCGGCGAGCTGCTCCAGGCCGAAGGTGACGAGCGACTGCCCGGCCCGGTCGATGCCGGTCTCGCTGTGGGCGCGCTTGCCGACCCGCAGGGCCTGCTGGAAGAGGTCGTTGAGAAGCCGGCCGGCGGTGTGGAGGTCCTGGCCGAGGGCGAGGGCGTCCTTGATCTGGCCGAGGATCTGGCCCTCGCCGACGACCATGGAGTCCAGGCCGCAGGCCACCGAGAAGAGGTGGTGGACGGCCCGGTCCTCGTAGTGCACGTAGAGGTAGGGGGTGAGCTCCTCCAGGCCGACGCCGCTGTGCTGGGCGAGGAGCGTGGAGAGCTCGGCGACGCCGGCGTGGAACTTGTCGACGTCGGCGTAGAGCTCGATGCGGTTGCAGGTGGCGAGGACGGTGGCCTCGGCGGCCGGTTCGGCGGCGAGGGTGTCCTGGAGGAGCTTGGTCCGGGTGTCCGCCGGCAGGGAGGCCCGCTCCAGGACGGAGACGGGGGCGCTGCGGTGGCTCAGTCCGACGACGAGGAGGCTCATGCGGGCATCACCGCGGGGACGTCCCCGTCGGGTCCCTTGCGGCCGCCGTCGGCGGCGGTACGGGTGGGGGCCTGCGGCACCACGGGGGCGGCGGCCTGCGGGGCGGTCTCCTCGCCGAGCTCCTCGCCGGCCTTCCGCTGCTCGTGGAAGGCGAGGATCTGCAGCTCGATGGAGAGGTCCACCTTGCGCACGTCGACGCCGTCCGGCACGGAGAGGACGGTGGGGGCGAAGTTGAGGATGGAGGTGACGCCGGCGGCGACGAGGCGGTCGCAGACCTGCTGGGCGACGCCGGCGGGGGTCGCGATGACGCCGATGGAGACGCCGTCCTCGGCGATGATCTTCTCCAGGTCGTCGCTGTGCTGGACGGGGATCCCGGCGACCGGCTTGCCGGTCATGGCGGGGTCGGCGTCGATGAGCGCGGCGACGCGGAAGCCTCGGGAGGCGAAGCCGCCGTAACCGGCGAGCGCGGCGCCGAGGTTGCCGATGCCGACGATCACGACGGGCCAGTCCTGGGTCAGGCCGAGCTCGCGGGAGATCTGGTAGACGAGGTACTCGACGTCGTAGCCGACACCGCGGGTGCCGTACGAGCCGAGGTAGCTGAAGTCCTTGCGCAGCTTCGCGGAGTTGACCCCGGCCGCGGCCGCGAGTTCCTCCGAGGAGACCGTGGGTACGGAGCGCTCCGACAGCGCGGTCAGGGCGCGCAGATACAGCGGAAGGCGGGCGACGGTGGCCTCGGGAATTCCTCGGCTACGGGTCGCCGGTCGGTGAGTTCGGCCAGTTGCCACGGTGCTCCTGCGGGATGAGCGGGGCTGCAGGCGGCCATATGTCCCAGGACCGCCCCGTCGAATGCAGGCTATGTCTTTGTGAACGCGTGCACAAAGATGGTGTCCGTTTTGTCCGGCCAAAGTGACCGGGGTCACGCGGCCGGTTCTCGCGGACGCGGAACCGCCGGGCCGCGGGAAGCGTTGAGATCCCGAAGGGGGCAAAGCCGCACACACTCCTCACGACGTGGCCCCCGAATGCCAACAAAACGTCCACGATGGTAGCCGTCTTTCGGTCACGCACCCAGTTCGCGCCGGAGCCGCCCGGCGTCCACCCGCCAGAAGGTGTGCTGTTCGCCGTCGACCAGGACGACCGGGATCTGCTCCCAGTACTCCTTGTACAGCGCCTCGTCCTGGAGGATGTCCTTCTCCTCCCAGCGCGCCCCGGTCTCGGCGCAGACGGCCTCGACCACCGCGCGGGCGTCGTCGCAGAGGTGGCACCCCGGCTTCCCGATCAGCGTCACGGTCCGCGCGGCCGGGTCCTTCGCCGCGTCCTTCTTCTTCGTACGTCCGAACATGCCCTCCATTGTCCCGCCCGGTCACGGCGGGGACCCGCACTGTTCACACCCCGGCATCCCCACAAGTCGGGAAGTACCGAACAGACTGGCTATGCTCCAGACATGGCCGCTCTGGGATGGCTCACCCCCCGTAGGCGCTCCGCCACCGCGCGCAGCGTCCTCGCAGGCGAGGCCGCCGCCGAGGCGGCCCGCAAGACCTCGCTCCAGCTGGAACAGGAGAGGGAGGCGGAGGCCGCCGCCCTCGAAGCGGCGAAGGCCGCCGAAACCGCGCCGGAGGAAGTGGAGTTCCCCGTCGTCGGCGACGTACGGGCCGCCGCCTTCTTCGACCTCGACAACACCGTGATGCAGGGCGCGGCGATCTTCCACTTCAGCCGCGGCCTGTACAAGCGGAAGTTCTTCCAGCGCCGCGAACTCGCCCGTTTCGCCTGGGCCCAGATCTGGTTCCGGCTGGCCGGCGTCGAGGACCCGGCGCACATGCAGGAGGCCCGCGACAGCGCGCTCTCCATCGTCAAGGGCCACCGCGTCTCCGAACTGATGTCGATCGGCGAGGAGATCTACGACGAGTACATGGCCGACCGGATCTGGCCGGGCACCCGCGCCCTGGCCCAGGCCCACCTCGACGCGGGCCAGAAGGTGTGGCTGGTGACGGCCGCCCCGGTCGAGACGGCCACGATCATCGCCCGCCGCCTCGGCCTCACCGGCGCGCTCGGCACGGTCGCCGAGTCCGTCGACGGCGTCTACACCGGCAAGCTGGTCGGCGAGCTGCTGCACGGCCCGGCGAAGGCCGAGGCGGTCCGCGCCCTGGCCGCCGCCGAGGGCCTGGACCTCGCGCGCTGCGCCGCGTACAGCGACTCGCACAACGACATCCCGATGCTCTCGCTCGTCGGCCACCCGTACGCGATCAACCCCGACACCAAGCTGCGCCGGCACGCCCGGGACCGGGACTGGCGGCTGCGCGACTACCGGACCGGCCGCAAGGCCGCCAAGATCGGCATCCCGGCCGCCGCCGGGCTCGGCGCCGTCGCCGGCGGCACCGCCGCCGCGGTCGCCCTCCACCGCCGCCGCCGCTGACCCCGGCCCGCACCCGGCCTCCCCCGCGCCTCCGGCGCGCCACGCGCGTGCCGATACGTTTCGGCTGCGATCATCTGCGACAACCACGGACCAGAGGGACTCACCCGTCCGTGGTCGAACAGCCCCGTACACCTCGACTCCCGGGCATTCCCGCGCCCTTACCCAGGAGCGGCCGCCGTCACTCCCCCTTACCGCACTTGAGCACAACGCAACGCCGACGCAGTCACACTCGGAAGTCACTCGATCAATAACCGGTCACCAAGTGCGACTTGATACGCCCGCAAGCGGTAACGGAACCGACGTAATCGATGATTTGAGCAACTCGGTGTAGCGCTGCCTGTACGAAGCGTTATTCTCCTCAGACGCACAGCGGAACCCTCACGTCGCCACCACGAGTGAACGGATCCGCACTGCACGTGATGGAAGCTCTGCCTCTGGGAGTCCCGTGTACCCACACGTCGGGGTTGACGCCTCGGGCCTGGCTACGCTGCGCGCAACGGTCCTCGACCACTTGCGTGGCTTCGTCCCCACCGCGTACGTCGGTCCTGCCCTCGCCCTCGCCGCACCGGCACCCGCCGGTCCTTGCTATGCCCTCGCCGACGGCGGCGCCGCCGTCGGCAGACGGGGCGCGCGCGGCGGCGCCGGAAGCTCGACCACCGCCCGACGCCCCACCGCCGACAGCGACAGCGCCCGCATGATGGACCTGGTCGAGCGCGCCCAGGCCGGCGAGGCCGAGGCCTTCGGCAGGCTGTACGACCAGTACAGCGACACCGTCTACCGCTACATCTACTACCGCGTCGGCGGAAAGGCGACGGCGGAGGACCTCACCAGCGAGACCTTCCTGCGCGCCCTGCGCCGGATCTCCACCTTCACCTGGCAGGGCCGCGACTTCGGCGCCTGGCTCGTCACCATCGCCCGCAACCTGGTCGCCGACCACTTCAAGTCCAGCCGCTTCCGCCTCGAAGTCACCACCGGCGAGATGCTCGACGCCAACGAGGTCGAGCGCAGCCCGGAGGACTCCGTCCTCGAGTCCCTCTCCAACGCCGCGCTCCTCGACGCCGTCCGCCGCCTCAACCCCCAGCAGCAGGAGTGCGTCACCCTCCGCTTCCTCCAGGGCCTCTCGGTCGCCGAGACCGCGCGGGTCATGGGGAAGAACGAGGGCGCCATCAAGACCCTCCAGTACCGGGCCGTCCGCACCCTGGCCCGGCTCCTCCCCGAAGACGCCCGCTGACCCGGGCCGCCGACCGCCGCCGCTCCCCTCCCCCGGTCCCCCACCCCCACCCTTCCCCTTGCTGCCACTCGTCCCCACCCCCGCACCCCTCCCCCCACGCCACCACTGCCCGTCCCACATCACAGTCGGTGACGCATCGATGACGCACTGGTCCGATCATCCTTCGCGCGTAACCCAAGTGCCGCGCCGCTCGTTGTGCGAAATGCAGGCTCCCTGTGGTCACGCCCTGCCCGCAGACACTCACTCGTTCGTGTGGATCTGCTCAAGCCGGGCAACCTTCCGGACCCCCCGGGGAGTCGACCGTCATGACGAGAGGAGGTGCCGCCAGTGATCGCGAACGTGCACCGGCGGGCGAACGCCTTCGCCCAGGCCCTGGAGGACCGGACGCCCGGGGGCGAGGCGGCCGACCGGCCCGACGCCCCGGCCGACACGGGCGACCAGGGACGGCTGTTGGCCTTGGCGAGCGGTCTCGGCGAACTGCCGAAGCCGGAGCTCGACCCCGAGGTCAAGGTGGTGCAGCGAGCCCAGCTCGTCGCCGCCATGGAGGCGATGTTCGCCCAGGGGACGGCCGCGAGCCCCACCGTTCCGGAACAGCGGACCACACGGGGGGCCCACCGGGCCTCACCCCTTCGGAAGCTCCGCCCCCGCTCCCGCTGGACCAAGGGACTCGCCGCCGGCGGCCTCACGGTCGGCGTGGCGGCCGGAGCCTTCGGCGGGGTCGCCGCCGCCAGCTCCGACGCCCTCCCCGGCGACTCGCTCTACGGACTCAAGCGGGGCATGGAGGACCTCAAGCTCGGCATGGCCGACGACGACGCCGACCGCGGAGGCATCTACCTCGACCAGGCGTCCACCCGGCTCAGCGAGGCCCGCCGGCTCATGGAGCGCGCCCGCTCCGGCGAGCTCGACCACGAGTCCCTCGCCGAGATCCGCCGCGCCCTCGGCGGCATGAAGCACGACGCCGAGGAAGGCCACCGGCTGCTCCGCCAGGCCTACGACCGGGACGGCGAGATCGCCCCCATGGCCCGGCTGAACTCCTTCGCCCAGGCCCACCGCGACACCTGGAACGGCCTGCGCGACCGCCTCCCCGTCCAGCTCGCCGACGTCGGCGAAGAGGTCACCGGCGTCTTCGACGCCATAGACCAGGAGGTCGAGCCGCTCCAGTCGATGCTGCCCCGCACCCCCGAGAAGGGCGCGGCCGACACCGGCGGCTCCAGCAGCAGCCCCACCGCCCCGCAGCACCAGCAGGGCACGGACACGCAGCACCCCCCGGCCGCCCAGGACGACCCCACCCAGGGCAGCCACCCGGCCACCACCCCCCGCCCCTCCGGTACCACCCACAGCACCGGCACGGGCGGCGACGCCGGCACCGGCACCACCCCGAGCCCGGGCGCCGACACCGACACCACCGCCCCGGCGGACGACGGCCTCCTCGGTGGCAACACCGGCGGCCTGCTGCCGTCCCCCACCGGCACGACCACCACACCCCCGGTCGAGGAGGTGACGCCCACACCCCCGGACGTCACCATCCCGCCACTCCTGCCGGGCCTCCTTCCAGGCCTCGGCATCGACAGCGAGGACGCTCGCTGACAAGAAGAAGGGGCGCCCCCACGGACGGGGGGCGCCCCTTCTTCCCTCTTCGGACCCGGCCCGCGCCAGGGGCTCAGAAGAACACCGACCGCCGCTGCACCAGCAGCTTGTACAGCGTGTGCTGTATCTGCTCCCGCACCTGGTCCGTCAGGTTGAACATCAGCATCGGGTCCTCCGCCGCCTCCGGCGGATACGCGTCCGTCGGGATCGGCTCGCCGAACTGGATCGTCCACTTCGTCGGCAGCGGCAGCATCCCCAGCGGCCCCAGCCACGGAAAGGTCGGCGTGATCGGCACGTACGGCAGCCCGAGCAGCCGCGCCAGCGTCTTCGCGTTCCCGACCATCGGATAGATCTCCTCCGCGCCCACGATCGAGCACGGCACGATCGGCACCCCCGCCCGCAGCGCCGTCGAGACGAAACCGCCCCGGCCGAACCTCTGGAGCTTGTACCGCTCCGAGAACGGCTTCCCGATCCCCTTGAAGCCCTCCGGCATCACCCCGACGAGCTCACCGGCCCGCAGCAGCCGCTCCGCGTCCTCCGCGCACGCCAGCGTGTGCCCCGCCTTCCGGGCCAGCTCGTTGACCACCGGCAGCACGAAGACCAGGTCCGCCGCGAGCAGCCGCAGGTGCCGGCCCGCCGGATGGCGGTCGTGCACCGCGACCTGCATCATCAGCCCGTCCAGCGGCAGCGTCCCCGAATGGTTGGCGACGATCAGCGCCCCGCCCTTCTCCGGGATGTTCTCGACGCCCTTCACCTCCACCCGGAAGTACTTCTCGTACAGCGGGCGCAGCAGCGACATCAGCACCTGGTCGGTCAGCTCGGCGTCGTACCCGAACTCGTCGACCTCGTACTCGCCCGTGACCCGCCGCCGCAGGAACGCCAGCCCGCTCGCGAGCCGCCGCTCCCAGGCCGGCCGGTCCGTCCCCCCGCCTGAGGGCCCCGGGGCCTCCTCCTCCGCGCCGGCGGGCTCCTCCAGGGCGCCCGGCAGCGCCCGTACCGCCGCGGTCCCGGAGCCGGGGCCGGACGGCTCCTCGGGCCGGTCCGGCCGCCGCCGGGCCCGCGACCGGTCGTCGTCGAAGGGAATCACCTTGGCGTCCGCCATCACCGCTCCTCAGGCACCGTCGTGGGAAGTCGTGGGAAGGGGCCGGATCCGCGCCCCGGCCGGATCCGCCTCCGGGGCGAGCCGGCCGACCAGCCGGTCCACCGCCCCCGCCAGCGCCTCGGGCGGCAGCAGCCCCGGCCCCCGGCTCGCCGCGAAGTCCGCGAACGCCTCCGCCGTCGAGTACCGCGGCCGGAAGCCCAGGACCTCCCGCATCTGCGCGGTCGAGACGACCCGCCCGTGCGTGAGGAGCCGGATCTGCTCGGGCGCGAAGTCGGTGAGTCCCACCGTCCGCAGCGCCGAACCCACCCAGGTCACCGTCGGCAGCAGCACCGGCACCGTCGGCCGCCCGAGGCGTCGCGCGCACTGCGACAGCAGCAGCACCCCGTCCCCGGCCACGTTGAAGGTCCCGCTGTTCAGCGAGGCCCGGCGCGGCTCGTGCGCCACGAGCCGCAGCACGTCGACCACGTCGTCCTCGTGGACGAACTGCAACCGCGGGTCGTACCCCAGGACCGTCGGCATCACCGGCAGCGACAGGTACTCGGCCAGCGGCGACTCCACCCGCGGCCCCAGGATGTTCGCGAACCGCAGCACGCACACCGCCACGTCCGGCCGCCGCCGGGCGAAGCCCCGCACGTACCCCTCGACCTCGACGGCGTCCTTCGCGAAACCGCCGCTCGGCAGCGACTTCGCCGGAGTCGACTCGGTGAAGACCGCCGGATCGCGGGGCGCGGAGCCGTACACGGCCGTACTCGACTTCACCACGAGCCGCCCGATCCGCGGCGACTTCTGGCAGGCCCCGAGGAGCTGCATGGTGCCGATGACGTTGGTCTCCTTGACCGCCGTCCGGCCGCCGGCGCCCAACGCCGTGCCCGTCACGGCGAGGTGGACCACCGTGTCCACCTCGTGCTCCGCGAGCACCTTGGCGATGGCGGGCCGGCGGATGTCCGCCCGGACGAACTCTGCCTCCCCCAGCGGATGCGCGGGCTCGACCGCGTCCACGGCCACCACCCGCTCCACCTCCGGGTCCTGCTGGATCCGCCGCACGAAGCGGCCCCCCAGGTGCCGGGCGGCACCGGTGACGAGCACGACCTTGCCCAAGATCAGCGCCTTCCGTCCGTCTTCCGTAGCCGCCACCGTAGCGCCTGCGGATTCCGGCGCAACGAAAACGTGGCCCTTCACCGATGACGGTGAAGGGCCACGCCTTGTCACGCACGGAGAACCGCTCGCGCGGCCGCCGCTTACTTCTTGTTGCGACGCTGAACGCGCGTGCGCTTGAGCAGCTTGCGGTGCTTCTTCTTGGCCATCCGCTTGCGCCGCTTCTTGATAACAGAGCCCACGACTACCCTCGCTCACTTCTTCTCACTGGTGCGGGGCGTCTGGGCCCACACGACCTACGAGGGGTTAGCCTACCGCCCCTGGCACCACACGAGTAATCCGAGGGTCGGAAGGGGCTCACCGAGCGTTCGGCCGCAGGTCGGCCGCGCGTCCGCTACGCGGTCCCCACCCCCACGTACGACTCCCTCAGGTACGCGTGAACCGCCTGCTCCGGGACCCGGAAGGACCGGCCCACCCGGATCGCCGGCAGATGACCGCTGTGCACCAAGCGGTACACGGTCATCTTCGACACGCGCATCACCGCGGCGACTTCCGCCACGGTCAGGAACTTGACCTCGTTGAGAGGCCGATCGCCAGCAGCCATGACCCACCTGTACCTTCCGCCGCGACGCCCACCGGCTTCCCCTCCGGTGACTCTTCGTCGTCGAGCGCTCACGAATCAGACTAGGGGCGGGTGGTACGAGTGGGGAAGAGGAGCCCCTATCGCCCGTTTACCGTGACAGACACGCTCGATTGAGTACATAGCGCGTGAGGGGACGGTAGTACGCCGAGGGCACCCCGTCATCCAGCGGGACCGCCACCGCGACCTGCCCCTCGGCCTCCCCGACGAAGAGCGCCGGATCGTCCGTGTCGGCCAGCCCGATCGCCTCGATACCCAGCTGACCAGCGCCGCAGACCCATCCGTGGTCCCCGACGACCAGCTCGGGCAGCGGCCCGCCGGCCTCCGCCGCGCTCTCCAGCGCGGCCCGGACCGGCAGCGCCGAATGGGAGTGCGCCCCCTGTTCACGCCCGCCCTCCGGCGGCCCCGCCTCCCGTACGAACGCGACCCCGCGCACCTGGTCGAGGAGGTACGTGCGTAGACCGAACCGGGTCGTTATGTCGACACATCTCCCCTGCGCCGGGGTGAGTACGTCACATCCCGCCGCCGACAGGGCGTCTGCGAGAGCGACGTAGAAACCGAGCAGCCGGTGCGGGTGCCCCGTCCCGAGCAGCACCGGGGCCCGCCGCGCGGCCGCCGCCGCGAGCCGCCCCGCGAAGGCGTCCAGGCCCCGCAGCGTCCGCTCCGGGTCGATCACGTCCGGGCCCGAGCGGTGCTCCGGGTCCCCCGACACCCCGCACTTCTCGGCCATCAGCCGCAGCAGCTCGGCCTCGTCCCAGCCCCCGTCCGGCACCAGCCCCAGCGTCACCCGGGGGTCCCGCGCGGCGAAGAGCCGGTAGCTCCGCAGGCTCTCCTCCCGCGACGTCGCCACCGTCCCCGCCAACCCCGCCGCCAACAGATGCGCCCGCAGCGCCCCGGTACTCAACACCCTTCCGATGCTGCCGGATCACATCTGCCGATACGTCAGAACTGATGCCGCGCCGCACAGTTGGCGTAACAAGGCGGGTGCTCAGGCGAGCAGCCCGCGCAGCGGGAAGGCCGCCTTCCGGGTCGCGAGGACCGCCTGGTCCAGCCGGTCCGCCGGGTCGTAACCCGCCGTCCAGTCGCGGAAGTCGACCGGCCACCGCCCGTCCGTCATCCGCCTCGGCCCCGGCTGTCGCGTCCGCGCGTACACCTCGTCCCGCCAGGAGGACGGCACCGCCGTCTCCGGCGCCACGGGCGCGTGCGCCGCGATCCCCACCAGGTGCGTCCACGACCGCGGTACGACGTCCACCACCGCGTACCCGCCGCCGCCCAGCGCCAGCCAGCGGCCGTCCGCGTGCGCGTGCGCCAGCTCGTGGCACGCCTCCTGCACCGCCCGCTGCGCGTCCAGCGACACCGCCAGGTGCGCCAGCGGGTCCTCGAAGTGCGTGTCGGCCCCGTGCTGGGTCACCAGGACCTGGGGCCGGAAGTCGGCGAGGAGCTCCGGCACGACGGCGTGGAAGGCCCGCAGCCAGCCCGCGTCCCCGGTCCCGGCCGGCAGCGCCACGTTCACCGCGCCGCCCTCGCCGGCCCCGGCCGCCCCCGTCTCCTCCGGCCAGCCGGTCTGCGGGAACAGCGTCCGCGGGTGCTCGTGCAGCGAGACCGTCAGGACCCGCGGGTCCTCCCAGAACGCCGCCTGCACCCCGTCCCCGTGGTGCACGTCGACGTCCACGTACGCGACCCGCTCCACGCCCAGTTCGAGCAGCCGGGCGATGGCGAGCGAGGCGTCGTTGTAGATGCAGAACCCGGCCGCGCCGCCCGGCATCGCGTGGTGCAGCCCGCCGGCGAAGTTCACGGCGTGCTCCGCCTCGCCCCGCCACACGGCCTCCGCCGCCGCCACCGACTGCCCGGCGATCAGCGCGGACGCCTCGTGCATCCCCGCGAACGCCGGGTCGTCGGCCGTCCCGAGCCCGTACGCCTGGTCGGCGCGGCGCGGGTCGGCCGAGGCCGCCTTCACCGCGGCCACGTAGTCCTCGCGGTGCACGAGCCGCAGCGTCGAGTCCCCGGCCGGCTTCGCGGCCACCACGTCCACCGCCCGGTCGAGCCCGAAGGCCCGCACCAGCCCCATGGTCAGCGCGAGCCGCACCGGGTCCATCGGGTGCTGGGGCCCGAAGTCGTACCCCGTGACAGCTTCATCCCACATCAAGAGTGCGCGGCCGCTCATGCCCGCCACCGTATCGGGCCTCCCGCGCGCCGAACGACGTGGCATACGCCACCGTGACCAGGACGAGCACCATCGGCACCAGCATGGCCCCGCGGTAGCTCCACGCGTCCCCGAGCGCGCCCACGAGCGGCGATCCGACGAGGAACCCGACGTAGTTGAAGACGTTGAGCCGGGCGACGGCCGCGTCGCTGTTCCCGGGGAAGAGCCGCCCGGCCGCCGCGAAGGTCTGCGGCACGATCACGCTCAGCCCCAGCCCC
This sequence comes from Streptomyces sp. NPDC035033, assembly GCF_040636735.1. Lineage (NCBI taxonomy): Bacteria > Bacillati > Actinomycetota > Actinomycetes > Kitasatosporales > Streptomycetaceae > Streptomyces > Streptomyces sp. NPDC035033. The sequence continues at coordinate 71,863 of NZ_JBEZUZ010000026.1, forward strand.
AGCACGGTGAAGGCCGCGATGCCCACCCAGGCCGACGGCGCCACCGCCACCAGCGCGAACCCGCACGCCGCCAGCACCGCCCCGGTCCGCACCACCGCCGCCGCCCCGAAGTGCCGCACCCCGAGGTCGCCCACGGCCCGCCCGAGCAGCGTCGTCACCATGTAGGCGTTGTACGGGACGGTCGCCGCCGCCTCCGAACCGCCGAGCACGTCCTGGAGGTACTTCGCCGACCAGTTGGAGACCGTCGAGTCCCCGATGTACGCGAAGGTCATCACCAGGCACAGCGGCAGCAGCAGCTTGAACGACAGCGCGCCGCCCTGCTCCGCGGCCCCTCCGCCCGGCGCCCCGTCGCCGTCCACGTACCACCGGCTGCCGAGGTACGCCGCCGGTGCGAGCACCACGACCACCGGCAGGTACGACCACAGCAGCGACAGGTTCCCGTGCGCCCCCACCCAGGCCAGCGAGGCGCCGGCGATCCCGCCGAGGCTGTACGCGGCGTGAAAACCGAGCATGATGCTCCGCCCGTACGCCCGCTGGAGGCTCACCCCCAGCATGTTCATGGACGCGTCGAGCGCGCCGACCGACAGCCCGAACACCCCGAGCGCCACGGCCGCCGCCCACAGCGCGTCCCCCGCGCCGACGCCCACCAGGGCCAGCAGGACGACGGGCTGCGACCACCGCAGCACCCGCGAGGGCGCCACCCGGGCGACGGCCTTCTCCGTCGCCACGCTCGCCACGCCGGCGAGGATCGGCACGGCGGCCAGGAAGAGGGGCAACAGCCCGTCGGAGATCCCGTACCGGTCCTGGATCCCGGGTATTCGGGTCACGAGCAGGGCGAAGGCCACACCCTGGACGAAGAAACTGAGGGCCAGGGAGGCCCGCCCCCGCCGCAGCCGCGCATCGGTCATGGCGGGTCAGCGTAGGGCCGCGCCCTACTGATGGGTAGACGGATCACAGACCCAAAATCGCCGGCAGCTCCTCCATCCGGGAGAAGAAGCCCCGCGCCACGGTCAGCCGGTCCTCCGGCGTCATCGCCGTGAACCCGTAGACGTCCATCCCGGCCGCCACGGCCGCCTGGACGCCGAGCCGGCTGTCCTCGACGACGACGCACCGCTCGGGCGCGACCCCCATCCGCGCGGCCGCGTGGAGGAAGAGGTCCGGCGCCGGCTTCCCCCGCCCCACGTCCTCGGCGCTGAAGACGATCTCGTCGGGGAACCAGGCGTCGAGCCCGGTCTTCCGGTGCCCGACCCGGATCCGCTCATGGCTCCCGGAGGAGGCCACGCAGTACGGGACCCGCTCGGCCACCAGCCGCTTGAGCACCTCCTCCGTCCCCTCCACCGGCTCCAGCTCCTCCCGGAAGGCGGCGAAGACCCGCCCGTGGAAGGTGGTGTCGAAGTCCGCGGGCAGCCGCTGCCCGGTCCGTTCGAGAACGAGGTCGTGGACCCGGTGGATCGCGGCCCCCATGTAGTCCCGGAGCGAGTCCTCGTACGTGGTGGGGTGCCCGAGCTCGGTGAGGTAGCCGGCGAGCAATCGGTTGGAGAGGGGCTCGCTGTCGACGAGCACGCCGTCGTTGTCGAAGATGACCAGGTCGTAGCGCATGCGTCCAGCCTAGATCCGGCCCAGAACGCAGAAATGCCTCAACCCCCGGACAGAGTCCGGGGGTTGAGGCTAAAAATTGTTCGGCGGTGTCCTACTCTCCCACAGGGTCCCCCCTGCAGTACCATCGGCGCTGAAAGGCTTAGCTTCCGGGTTCGGAATGTAACCGGGCGTTTCCCTAACGCTATGACCACCGAAACACTATGAAGTTGAACTCAAGCCGAACGATGGCGAGTTCGTTACTTCAGAACTAACACAGTGGACGCGAGCAACTGAGGACAAGCCCTCGGCCTATTAGTACCGGTCAGCTCCACCCCTCACGGGGCTTCCACATCCGGCCTATCAACCCAGTCGTCTACTGGGAGCCTTACCCTCTCAAGGAGGCGGGAATACTCATCTCGAAGCAGGCTTCCCGCTTAGATGCTTTCAGCGGTTATCCCTCCCGAACGTAGCCAACCAGCCATGCCCTTGGCAGGACAACTGGCACACCAGAGGTTCGTCCGTCCCGGTCCTCTCGTACTAGGGACAGCCCTTCTCAATATTCCTACGCGCACAGCGGATAGGGACCGAACTGTCTCACGACGTTCTAAACCCAGCTCGCGTACCGCTTTAATGGGCGAACAGCCCAACCCTTGGGACCGACTCCAGCCCCAGGATGCGACGAGCCGACATCGAGGTGCCAAACCATCCCGTCGATATGGACTCTTGGGGAAGATCAGCCTGTTATCCCCGGGGTACCTTTTATCCGTTGAGCGACGGCGCTTCCACAAGCCACCGCCGGATCACTAGTCCCGACTTTCGTCCCTGCTCGACCCGTCGGTCTCACAGTCAAGCTCCCTTGTGCACTTACACTCAACACCTGATTGCCAACCAGGCTGAGGGAACCTTTGGGCGCCTCCGTTACCCTTTGGGAGGCAACCGCCCCAGTTAAACTACCCATCAGACACTGTCCCTGATCCGGATCACGGACCCAGGTTAGACATCCAGCACGACCAGAGTGGTATTTCAACGGCGACTCCACCATGACTGGCGTCACGGCTTCACAGTCTCCCACCTATCCTACACAAGCCGAACCGAACACCAATATCAAACTGTAGTAAAGGTCCCGGGGTCTTTCCGTCCTGCTGCGCGAAACGAGCATCTTTACTCGTAGTGCAATTTCACCGGGCCTATGGTTGAGACAGTCGAGAAGTCGTTACGCCATTCGTGCAGGTCGGAACTTACCCGACAAGGAATTTCGCTACCTTAGGATGGTTATAGTTACCACCGCCGTTTACTGGCGCTTAAGTTCTCAGCTTCGCAACCCCGAAAGGTCACTAACCGGTCCCCTTAACGTTCCAGCACCGGGCAGGCGTCAGTCCGTATACATCGCCTTACGGCTTCGCACGGACCTGTGTTTTTAGTAAACAGTCGCTTCTCGCTGGTCTCTGCGGCCACCCCCAGCTCACGGAGTAAATCCGGTCACCAGGCGTGGCCCCCCTTCTCCCGAAGTTACGGGGGCATTTTGCCGAGTTCCTTAACCATAGTTCACCCGAACGCCTCGGTATTCTCTACCTGACCACCTGAGTCGGTTTAGGGTACGGGCCGCCATGAAACTCGCTAGAGGCTTTTCTCGACAGCATAGGATCATCCACTTCACCACAATCGGCTCGGCATCAGGTCTCAGCCTTAACGTGTGACGGATTTGCCTATCACACGGCCTACACCCTTACCCCGGGACAACCACCGCCCGGGCTGGACTACCTTCCTGCGTCACCCCATCGCTTACCTACTACCACCTTGGTTCGCCGGCTCCACCACTCCCCTTCACCCGAAGGATCCGGGGCGGCTTCACGGGCTTAGCATTAATGGGCTCGGTATTGGGCGTTTCAAAGCGGGTACCGGAATATCAACCGGTTGTCCATCGACTACGCCTGTCGGCCTCGCCTTAGGTCCCGACTTACCCTGGGCAGATCAGCTTGACCCAGGAACCCTTAGTCAATCGGCGCACACGTTTCTCACGTGTGTATCGCTACTCATGCCTGCATTCTCACTCGTGAACCGTCCACAACTCGCTTCCGCGGCTGCTTCACCCGGCACACGACGCTCCCCTACCCATCACAGCGGGCGTTGGCCCTCATGCTGCAATGACACGACTTCGGCGGTACGCTTGAGCCCCGCTACATTGTCGGCGCGGAATCACTTGACCAGTGAGCTATTACGCACTCTTTCAAGGGTGGCTGCTTCTAAGCCAACCTCCTGGTTGTCTCTGCGACTCCACATCCTTTCCCACTTAGCGTACGCTTAGGGGCCTTAGTCGATGCTCTGGGCTGTTTCCCTCTCGACCATGGAGCTTATCCCCCACAGTCTCACTGCCGCGCTCTCACTTACCGGCATTCGGAGTTTGGCTAAGGTCAGTAACCCGGTAGGGCCCATCGCCTATCCAGTGCTCTACCTCCGGCAAGAAACACGCGACGCTGCACCTAAATGCATTTCGGGGAGAACCAGCTATCACGGAGTTTGATTGGCCTTTCACCCCTAACCACAGGTCATCCCCCAGGTTTTCAACCCTGGTGGGTTCGGTCCTCCACGAAGTCTTACCTCCGCTTCAACCTGCCCATGGCTAGATCACTCCGCTTCGGGTCTTGAGCGTGCTACTGAATCGCCCTGTTCGGACTCGCTTTCGCTACGGCTTCCCCACACGGGTTAACCTCGCAACACACCGCAAACTCGCAGGCTCATTCTTCAAAAGGCACGCAGTCACGA
>NZ_JBEZUZ010000027.1:0-75764 GCF_040636735.1 Streptomyces sp. NPDC035033
GTCCGCCGGGGCCGCCCCCGCCGAGCGCCCCTTCCGCGCCGCGCACCCGCGCCGCCACTCCCGCCGGCCGAACCTCCTCGTCATCCTGGGCGACGACCTCGGCTGGGCCGACCTCTCCTCGTACGGCTCCCCGCACATCCACACCCCGCACCTCGACCGGCTCGCCCGCGGCGGCGTCCGCTTCACCGACGCGTACTCCGGCTCCGCGACCTGCTCCCCCACCCGCTTCAGCCTCTACACCGGCCGCTACCCGGGCCGTACGAAGGGCGGGCTCGCCGAGCCGATAGCCGACAGGTCCGCCGGCCTGGACCCCACCCACCCCACGCTCGCCTCGCTGCTCCGCGACTCCGGCTACGCCACCGCCCTCATCGGCAAGTGGCACTGCGGCTACCTTCCCGACTACTCCCCCACCAAGTCGGGCTGGGACGAGTTCTTCGGCAACTTCGGCGGCGCCCTGGAGTACTACTCCAAGCTCGGCCTCGGCGGCGAGTACGACCTCTACGAGGGCGACGCCACGTACAAAGACCTCCGCTACTACACGCGGATCCTGACCGAGCGGGCGAGCGAGTACGTCTCCCGCGACCACGAGAAGCCCTGGCTGCTCAACCTCAACTTCACCACCCCGCACTGGCCGTGGATCGCCGACGGCGACGAGGAGGCGAGCGCCGAGATCGTCCGCCGGATCAAGGCCGGCGACCGCTCCGCGCTCTGGCACCAGGACGGCGGCTCGGTCGAGAAGTACAAGGAGATGGTCGAGGACCTCGACCGCTCGGTCGGCGAGGTCCTGGCGGCGCTGCGGCGCTCCGGCCGGGAGCGGGACACCCTGGTCCTCTTCGCCAGCGACAACGGCGGCGAGCGCTTCTCCTACAACTGGCCGCTCGCCGGCAACAAGGGCTCCCTCCAGGAGGGCGGCATCCGCGTCCCCACGATCCTGCGCTGGCCGGCCCGGATCGACGGCGGCCAGGTCAGCGACCTGCCCGTCTTCACCCCCGACTGGACGGCGACCCTCCTCGACGTCGCCGGGGCCCGCCCCCACCCCGCCCACCCGCTCGACGGCACCAGCCTCGCCGGACACCTGCTGCGCGGCGAGGAGGTGCCGGAGCGCGACCTGTTCTGGCGGGTGCGCGGCGAGCGGGCGCTGCGCCGCGGCGACTGGAAGTACTACCGCGGCAAGTCCGGGCGGGACCAGCTCTTCCACCTCGCCGAGGACGCCCGCGAGCAGGCCGACCGGGCGGCCGTCGAGCCGGCGCGGCTCGCCGGGCTGCGGGCGGCCTGGGAGCGCGTCGACGCGGGGCTGCTGCGCTACTGAGCCCGGTCGGCCCGTGCGGTCAGGCCCGCGCCGGCGCCGTCGGTGAGGGTCAGCGTCCGGTGGTCGATCCGGTAGGAGAGGGGGCCGTCGAGGAGCTCGTACAGCGTGGTCTCCAGGGCCATCTGCGGGCTCGTGCACATCATGCGGGTGGTGGCGGCCGGACCCTCGACGGTGAGGGTGCGGGCCTTCTCGTCGATCCTCGCCGTGGCGGAGAAACCGTTGCAGCCGAGGTTGCCGGTGATCCGGCCGTCGGCCCCGAGGACGAGGCGGGCCTTGTCCCCGCTCCCGGCCGGGAGGGAGGCGGCGGTGTCACCGGAGACCAGGCCGTCGACCTTCCAGGCGGTGCCGCGCAGCGGGGCGGACGGTTCGGCGGCCAGCTCGACCTTCCGCGTGCCGTCCGCGGAGGCGAGGGTCAGCGCGCCGTCCTTCAGGGTGCCCTCCAAGGGGCCGGTGAAGGCGGCGAGGAAGGCGGTCTCGAAGCGCTGCGCGTCGGCCGGGCAGCCCCGCTCGGTGATCTCCTCCTGGGTGACGGTGACGGTCGCTCCGGACACGGCGTAGCCCGCGCCGAAGTGGTTGCAGCCGGTGCTGCCCCGGGCGCGGCCCGCGTCGGTGAAGTCGACCCGGGCGCCGTCGGGGGCCGCCGAGCGGGCGCCGTCGACGGTGACCGCGCCGACCGTCCAGTGGGTGCCGGTCAGCGGGAGGTCGGGGTCGCCCGCTCCGCCGGGGCCGTCCCCGCCCTGTCCACAGGCGGTGAGCGCGGCGAGCAGGGCGACGGTGGCGGCGGCGAGGGTGGTGCTGCGCGGCTTCGGCATGCCGGTGGGACGCGCCCGGCCCCCGGCGGGTTCCCGGTCTCAGCCCATCAGGGGGAGCAGCCCCGTCAGATCGGCCCGCTCGCCACTGGCGGCGATCCGGGCCGCGTCGCGCTCGGCCGCCCAGTCGGTGCGCCCGGTGGCCAGGCGGATCCAGGTCAGCGGGTCCGTCTCGACGACGTTCGGCGGGGTGCCCCGGGTGTGCCGGGGCCCCTCCACGCACTGCACCACCGCGTACGGCGGGATCCGCACCTCCACCGCGCCGCCCGGGGCCTTCGCGGCGAGAGCGTCGGCGAGCAGCCGGGTGCAGGCGGCCAGGGCCTGCCGGTCGTACGGGATCTCCACACCGGTCGCCGCGGCGAGGTCGTCGGTGTGGACGACCAGTTCGACGGTGCGGGTGACGAGGAAGTCGGCCAGGACCATGGCGCCGAACCGGGTCGGCACGAGCCGGTCGCCGGACGCGTCCGCGAGCCGCTCCTCGAAGAGCGCCCGGGTCCGCCCGTAGAGGCCGGGCAGGTCGTCCGTGGCGATCGCCCGGGTGTCCTCGTCGATGCCGGCGGCGCCCCGGGCGGTGGCGAGCGGCCAGTCGACGAGGGCGAGTTCGCGCCGGGCCGGTTCGGGCTCGGTGAGCTTCCGGGAGAGCGAGCCGAGGACCATCGTCAGGTGCGCGGCCAGTTCCCGCACGGTCCAGTCGCCCAGCCGGGTCGGCCGGTCGAGGGCGTCCGGCGGCAGCGCGAGCACGGCGTCCGTGACGTGCCCGAACTGGGCGAGCACGGCGGTCCGGATCTTGGCGGGGTCGTAGCTGCGGGCGCGCTTCCTGGCAGGTGGCATGGGCAGAGGCTAGCGCCGAGACTTGAGGAAGGGGACAACTCCTCACGAAAGGCGGTGCCGGGGCCATGACCCATCACGAGCACCCCGACGCGGCTCTGGTGCGCCGCGGGTACGAGGCGTTCACCTCCGGCGACATGGAGACGCTCGCCTCCCTGATGACCGGCGACTGCACGCACCACTCGCCCGGCGAGAGCCAGATGTCCGGGCACTTCAAGGGACGGGACAACATCCTGGCCCACTTCGGGAGGCTCATGGAGCTGACCGACGGCACCTTCCGCGTGGAGCTCAAGGGCGTCTACCCGGACGGCCGGGGCCACGTCATGTCCGTCCACACCTGGCACGCCGACAAGGGCGACCGGGGCATCGAGATGGACGGCGGCCTCTTCTTCACGACGGTCGGCGGCAAGATCACCGACGTCGACGAGTGCGTCGCGGACATCACCGAGGCCGACGCCTTCTGGGGTCCCGCGGAGTGAACGGCGGACGGCCCCCGGCCCGTCTTCACGGGACCGGGGGCCGTTTCACGTGAAACGTCAGGCCAGCAGGCCCGGGATCGTCGCCTCGTGCGCGGTGCGCAGCTCCTCCAGGGAGAGCGTGAACTCGCCCTGGACGTCGACCGCGTCGCCGTCGACGACGCCGATGCGGGTCGCCGGCAGGCCGCGGGCGCCGCACATGTCGGTGAAGCGGAGCTCCTCGCTGCGCGGGACGGCGACGACCGCGCGGCCGGCCGACTCCGAGAAGAGGAACGTGAAGGCGTCCAGGCCCTCCGGGACGACCAGGCGCGCGCCGTTCCCGCCGCGCAGGCAGGACTCGACGACCGCCTGCACGAGACCGCCGTCGGACAGGTCGTGCGCCGCGTCGATCATGCCGTCGCGGGAGGCCGAGATCAGGATCTCGCCGAGCAGCTTCTCCCGGTCGAGGTCCACGGCCGGCGGCAGGCCGCCGAGGTGCTGGTGGATCACCTCGGACCAGGCCGAACCGCCGAACTCCTCCTTGGTGTCGCCGAGCAGGTAGAGGAGCTGGCCCTCTTCCGCGAAGGCGATCGGGGTGCGGCGGGTGACGTCGTCGATCACACCGAGGACGGCCACGACGGGCGTCGGGTGGATGGCGACCTCACCGGTCTGGTTGTACAGCGACACGTTGCCGCCGGTGACCGGGGTGCCGAGCTGGAGGCAGCCGTCCGCGAGACCGCGGGTGGCCTCGGCGAACTGCCACATGACGGCCGGGTCCTCGGGCGAGCCGAAGTTCAGGCAGTCCGAGACGGCGAGCGGCTTGGCGCCGGAGGCGGCGACGTTGCGGTACGCCTCCGCGAGGGCGAGCTGCGCGCCGGTGTACGGGTCGAGCTTGGCGTACCGGCCGTTGCCGTCGGTCGCCATGGCCACGCCGAGGTTGGTCTCCTCGTCGATGCGGACCATGCCCGCGTCCTCGGGCTGCGCCAGGACCGTGTTGCCCTGCACGAACCGGTCGTACTGGTCCGTGATCCAGGACTTCGACGCCTGGTTCGGGGAGGAGACGAGCTTCAGGACCTGGTCCTTGAGCTCGGCGCCGCCCTTCGGCCGGGGCAGCTTGCCGGCGTCGTCGGCCTGGAGGGCGTCCTGCCACTCGGGGCGGGCGTACGGCCGGTGGTAGACCGGGCCCTCGTGGGCGACCGTGCGCGGCGGGACGTCGACGATCTGCTCGCCGTGCCAGAAGATCTCCAGGCGCTCGCCCTCGGTGACCTCACCGATGACGACGGCGATGACGTCCCACTTCTCGCAGATCTCCAGGAAGCGGTCGACGTGCTGCGGCTCGACGATCGCGCACATGCGCTCCTGCGACTCGCTCATGAGGATCTCCTCGGGCGAGAGCGTCGCGTCGCGCAGGTGCACCTTGTCGAGGTCCACGCGCATGCCGCCGGAACCGGCGGAGGCCAGCTCGGAGGTGGCGCAGGAGAGCCCGGCGCCGCCGAGGTCCTGGATGCCCGCGACCAGCTTCTCCTTGAAGATCTCCAGGGTGCACTCGATGAGGAGCTTCTCCTGGAAGGGGTCGCCGACCTGGACGGCGGGGCGCTTGGTGGGCTTGGTGTCGTCGAAGGTCTCGGACGCGAGGACCGAGACGCCGCCGATGCCGTCGCCGCCGGTGCGGGCGCCGTAGAGGATGACCTTGTTGCCGGGGCCGGAGGCCTTGGCGAGGTGGATGTCCTCGTGCTTCATGACGCCGATGCAGCCGGCGTTGACCAGCGGGTTGCCCTGGTAGCAGGAGTCGAAGACGACCTCGCCGCCGATGTTCGGCAGGCCCAGACAGTTGCCGTAGCCGCCGATGCCGGCGACGACACCGGGCAGCACGCGCTTGGTGTCGGGGTGGTCGGCCGCGCCGAAGCGGAGCGGGTCGACGACCGCGACCGGGCGGGCGCCCATGGCGAGGATGTCGCGGACGATGCCGCCGACGCCGGTGGCCGCGCCCTGGTAGGGCTCGATGTACGAGGGGTGGTTGTGCGACTCGACCTTGAAGGTGACCGCGTACCCCTGGCCGACGTCGACGACGCCCGCGTTCTCGCCGATGCCGACGAGCATGGCGTCGTTCTGCGGGGCCTTCTCGCCGAACTGCTTCAGGTGGACCTTGCTGCTCTTGTAGGAGCAGTGCTCGGACCACATGACGGAGTACATGGCGAGCTCGGCGCCGGTGGGACGGCGGCCGAGGATCTCGCGGATGCGCGCGTACTCGTCCTCCTTGAGGCCGAGCTCCTTCCAGGGCTGCTCGCTGTCCGGCGTCTCGCTCGCGTGCTTGACGGTGTCGAGGGTCACGCTCGGTCGCTCCTTCGCGCGGGGTGGTGCGGGTGTCGACGGCCGGGGCGCTCAGTCGCTCCCTCGGCCGTTCCGGCGTCGAGGCTCATCAGGCGTTGACCAGCTTCTTGAGGATCGAGGTGAAGAAACCGAGGCCGTCCGTCCTGCCGGTGCCGATCAGCGGCTCGACGGCGTGCTCGGGGTGCGGCATGAGGCCGACCACGTTGCCCGCGGCGTTGGTGATGCCCGCGATGTCGCGCAGGGAGCCGTTGGGGTTCACGTCCAGGTAGCGGAAGGCCACCCGCCCCTCGGCCTCCAGCTCGTCGAGCACGCGCTCGTCGGCGACGTACCGGCCGTCCATGTTCTTGAGCGGGACCTCGATCTCCTGGCCCTCGGTGTAGTCCGAGGTCCAGGCGGTCTCCGCGTTCTCCACCCGCAGCTTCTGGTCGCGGCAGATGAAGTGGAGGTGGTTGTTGCGGAGCATGGCGCCCGGCAGCAGGTGGGCCTCGGTGAGGATCTGGAAGCCGTTGCAGATGCCGAGGACCGGCATGCCGGCCTTCGCCTGCTCGATGATCGTCTCCATCACCGGCGAGAAGCGGGAGATGGCGCCGGCCCGCAGGTAGTCGCCGTAGGAGAAGCCGCCGGCGAGGACCACGGCGTCGACCTGCTTGAGGTCCTTGTCGCGGTGCCACAGCGACACCGGCTCGGCGCCCGCGAGACGGGCGGCGCGCAGCGCGTCCTGGTCGTCGAGGGTTCCGGGGAACGTGACGACGCCGATGCGTGCGGTCACGACTCGACCTTCACGACGAAGTCTTCGATCACGGTGTTGGCGAGGAAGGTTTCGGCCATCTCATGGATGCGGGCGAGGGCGGCGTCGTCGACCGGTCCCTCCACCTCCAGCTCGAAGCGCTTCCCCTGACGGACGTCGGCGATCCCGTCGAACCCGAGGCGGGGCAGTGCGCGCTGCACCGCCTGTCCCTGCGGGTCGAGGATCTCCGGCTTGAGCATGACGTCGACTACGACGCGTGCCACTGGCACTCCCGGTGGTGTGTTGCGTGGGCGGTTCCCTCAGCGTACCTGCCTCCAAATTCTACGCGGGTAGAGATCTGAAGGATCCTACAAATGCCCAGGCCGGAAGCCGTTTCCCAACGATGATCCACTTCAAACCTCCCACACCCCTCCTCCCGTGAAATGCGAGTGAAATATTGCGGCGCCCATTGCCCGGGGACACGCGGAGACAATTGACGGGGCTTCACAATGCGACGCCCATCGCTGTACAAAGGAATACAGAGGAAAGCAGTATTGTCCCTGGGCAGCCAGAGGCCCGGTATCACCGCACGTCAGAGCCGTACCCCGGCCTCGCTCACGGCGGCGGGCCACAGGAAAGGACCGATATCCGTGGCGCAGCGAGTGGTGGTCACCCTCTCCGATGACATCGACGGCGGAGAAGCGGCGGAAACGGTCGCGTTCGGTCTCGACGGGAAGATGTACGAGATCGACCTGAATGCTGCCAATGCAAAGAAACTCCGCAAGGCGCTCGAGCCCTACCTCGCGGCCGGACGGAAGCTGACCGGGAAGGCTGCGTCCGGTGTGACCGGAACCACCACCGCGTACAAGCACACCGCCCTCGCCCCCGACCCGGCGGCGGTCCGCGCCTGGGCCCAGTCCCACAAGATGGACGTGCCGGCCCGGGGCCGCATCCCCAAGCGGGTCTACGAGGCCTTCCGCGCCGCGAGCTGAGCCGCCCCGCGGACCGGATTTGCGTTCCACCCCCGGTGATCGGCTAGAGTCTGGATCACGCCGAGGGGCGAGGCCGAAAAGCCGAGTCCCACGCAGCGTGCGGGTGTAGTTCAGTAGCAGAACATCCCCCTTCCAGGGGGAAGGCGCAGTGTGCGATCCCTGTCACCCGCTCTGCATCACGGTTACCGACCACTCCGGTGGATCAGGTAGAGTGGTGCTCGCACCGCCCGGTGAAAGCCGGTCGGGAGCAATGCGGACGTGGCTCAGTTGGTAGAGCATCACCTTGCCAAGGTGAGGGTCGCGAGTTCGAATCTCGTCGTCCGCTCAGGGTGAAGGCCCCGGTTCTCAGGAACCGGGGCCTTCGGCGTTTCCCCGGCCCTTTCCCGCACCTCGCGACCGGCGCCATGACATTTGTCAGTCCCGGTGATGACAGCGCGCACTGCCCCCCGCTGCCCGCGGACGGGAGGCTGGAGCCATGACAGCTGAAGCCCTGACCCCGGCCATCGAGGCGACCGACCTGAGCCGCAGCTACGGCGGCGGGTTCGAGGCGGTGCGCGGCATCTCCCTCTCCGTCGGCCGGGGCGAGGTCTTCGCCCTCCTCGGCACCAACGGCGCCGGCAAGACCTCCACCGTCGAACTCCTGGAGGGCCTGGCCGCCCCGTCCGGCGGCACCGCCCGCGTCCTCGGCCACGACCCGTACCGCGAGCGCGCCGCCGTCCGCCCCCGCATCGGGGTGATGCTCCAGGAGGGCGGTTTCCCCTCCGACCTCACCGTGGCCGAGACCGTGCGCATGTGGGCCGGCTGCACCAGCGGCGCCCGGCCCGCGGGCGAGGCCCTCGCCGCCGTCGGCCTCGCCGGCCGCGAGAAGGTGCGGATCAAGCAGCTGTCCGGCGGCGAACGCCGCCGCCTCGACCTCGCGCTCGCCCTCCTCGGCCGCCCCGAGGTCCTCTTCCTCGACGAGCCCACCACCGGCCTCGACGCCGAGGGCCGCCGCGACACCTGGGAGCTCGTCCGCGCCCTGCGCGACGAGGGCACCACCGTCCTCCTCACCACCCACTACCTGGAGGAGGCCGAGACCCTCGCCGACCGGCTGGCGATCATGCACCGGGGCCGGATCGTCCTCTCCGGCACCCCCGCCGAGGTCACCGCCGCCCAGCCCGCCCGGATCCGCTTCACGCTGCCCGCCGGCACGCCCGCCGCCCGGCTGCCGCTCGGCCTGAAGGCCGCCGCCGACGGCGACCGCGTCGAGATCCGCACCCACGCCCTCCAGGACGACCTCACCGAACTCCTCGGCTGGGCCCGCGACCACGGCGTCCGCCTCGACGGCCTCGACGCCCGCTCCGCCTCCCTCGAAGAGGCCTTCCTCGACATCGCCTCCCGCACGGAGGACGCCCCCGCCGGCCCGAAGGAGACCGCGACCCGATGAGCACGCACACGACCGGCGCCGGCCGCCCGTCCACCACCCTCACCCGGCTCGCCGCCCTCGGCCGGGCCGAACTCACCCTCCTCGGCCGCAACCGCAACAACCTCTTCATCGCGGCCCTCATGCCGCTGCTGATGATCTTCCTGCTGCGGTCCTCCCTCAAGGGGGTCGACGAGGCCACCCTCGGCATCTCCCTCTCCGCCGCCACCCTCATCGGCGGCACCGGCATGGTCCTGCTGCTCGTCGTCTACATGAGCCTCACCTCCAGCCTCACCGCCCGCCGCGAGGAGCTCGTCCTCAAGCGGCTGCGCACCGGCGAGGCCACCGACGCCGAGATCCTCGCCGGCGCCGCCCTGCCCGCCACCGCCATCGCCCTCCTGCAGTGCGCGGTCCTCACCGTCGGCGGCTTCACCCTGCTCGACGCCGCCGCCCCCGCCCGCCCCGACCTGCTGGTCCTCGGCCTCGCCGCCGCGATCGCGCTGCTCGCCGGGCTCGCCGCCGTCACCACCACCATCACCCGCACCGTCGAGAGCGCCGGCCTCACCACCCTGCCGCTCTTCCTCGTCTCCTCCTTCGGCTCCGGACTCTTCGTCCCCCGCGACGCCCTGCCCGGCCTCGCCGCCGACCTCGCCCAGCTGCTCCCGCTCAGCGGCGTCATGGAGTTCGTCCGGGCCGGCTGGCTCGGCACCGCCCACGCGGGCAGCCTGCTCACCGCCGCGCTCAATACAGTGGCCTGGGGCGTTCTGACCGGGTGGGCGGTCCGCCGCTGGTTCCGCTGGGAGCCCCGCCGCTAGGACGACCGAAGGGGGAGAGGGGACGGATGTCCGCGATGACGGGATGGTGGTCACGGCGCAGCGTCGCCGGGAAGGTCGAGCTGTACACCCGGTGGACCTTCCACCTCTTCGCGCCGATCGAGCTGTTCACCTTCGGCGGCATCCCGCTGAGCCGCTCCGCCGGGAGCCCGCTCGGCACCGCCGGAGCCCTCGGCCTCTGCCTGTGGGTCCTCGCCCACTCGGTGCTCTGCGCGGTGCTGGCCTCCCGCGGCCTCGACCACACCACGGGCGTCCGCTCCCGGCCCGTCCGGCTCGCGGCCGGCGTCGTCGCCGCGACCGCGACCGGCAACCTGGTCGTGGTCGTGCTGTGGACGACCGGCGCGCTGCCCGACGGCGGCGTGAACGCGAGCGTGGTCGTCGGCACCGCCGTCTTCACCGTCGGCATCCTCTCCCTCTGCGTCGACGGCGTCCGGCAGATGCTGTACGCGGCCGCCGGCGTCGCCCTCGTCACCGCGCTGCCCGTCGTCGTGCTCGGCCACGGCCTCCTCGAAGGACTCGCCACCGTCGTCGCCGTCCTCGTCGGCGGCGGCGCGTGCGCCGGCGCCTGCGGCTTCTCCTCCTGGCTGCTCGGCGTCGTCCAGGAGCTGGAGCGCTCCCGCGACCTCAAGGCCCGGCTCGCCGTCGCCGAGGAACGGCTCCGGTTCGGCCGCGACCTGCACGACGTCATGGGCCGCAACCTCTCGGTGATCGCGCTCAAGAGCGAACTGGCCGTCCAGCTCGTCCGGCGCGGCCGCCCCGAGGGCGTGGACCAGATGGTCGAGGTCCAGCGGATCGCCCAGGAGTCCCAGCGCGAGGTCCGGGAGGTCGTCCGCGGCTACCGGGAGGCCGACCTGCGGGTCGAGCTGGAGGGCGCCCGGGGCGTCCTCGGCGCCGCCGGCATCGACTGCGCCGTCGACGCCCCCGCCCTCGACCTGCCCGCCGGGGTGCAGTCCGCGCTCGGCTGGGTCGTCCGCGAGACCACCACCAACGTGCTGCGGCACGGCGACCCCCGGCGCTGCGCAATCACCCTGCGCGCGGAGGCCGGCGAGGCCGTGCTGACCGTGGAGAACGACGGGGCGGTACGGGACGGGGCCGCCGCCCCCGGCCGGACCGGCTCCGGCCTCGCCGGGCTGCGCGAGCGGCTCGGCGCGGTGGACGGCACCCTGGAGGCCGGGTTCGAGGGCCCGCACTCCTTCCGCGTCACCGCCCGGGTCCCGCTGCCCGCGCCGGGAGGAACCGGCGCCCGACAGGAGAAGGAGACGGTCGCGTGACCGACCCCGTACGCGTCCTGCTCGCCGACGACGAGCACCTGATCCGCGGCGCGCTCGCCGCCCTGCTCGCCCTGGAGGACGACCTGGTCGTCGTCGCCGAGGCCGCGACCGGGCCCGAGGCGCTCGCCATGGCCCGCGTCCACCGGCCCGACGTCGCCGTCCTCGACCTCCAGATGCCGGGGGCGGACGGTGTGACGGTCGCCACATCCATCCGGGACGAACTCCCGGACTGCCGCACGATGATCGTGACCAGCCACGGCCGCCCCGGCCACCTCAAGCGGGCCCTCGCGGCGGGCGTCCGCGGCTTCGCCCCGAAGACCGTCAGCGCCCAGCGGCTGGCCGAGCTGATCCGTACCGTGCACGCCGGAAACCGTTACGTGGACCCGGAGTTGGCGGCCGACGCGATCGCCGCCGGGGACTCCCCGCTGACCGCCCGCGAGGCCGAGGTCCTCGAACTCGCCGCCGACGGCGCCCCCGTCGCGGAGATCGCCCGGCGGGCCGCGCTCTCCCCCGGGACGGTCCGGAACTACCTCTCCTCCGCCGCCGCGAAGCTCGGTGCGGAGAACCGTCACGCGGCCGTGCGTCTCGCGCGGTCCAAAGGTTGGGTATAGTTAGCAGCGCGCTACGGCGCAGGCGGACGTGGCTCAGTTGGTAGAGCATCACCTTGCCAAGGTGAGGGTCGCGAGTTCGAATCTCGTCGTCCGCTCAGTGTGAAGGCCCCGGTTCTCAGGAACCGGGGCCTTCGTCGTGTGCGGAGTGTGCGGAGTGTCCGGCCCCGTCCCGGGGGCCGTGCGCCGTACGGCCCCCGGGCGGGACCGTACGGCGTCCGTCGGCTAGAAGCTGTCGGACCAGGACCTGCCGGTCAGCAGCTCGTACGCCTCCAGGTACTTGGCGCGGGTGGCGTCCACGACCTCCTGCGGGAGGGCCGGCGGCGGCTGCTCGCTCCTGCGGTCCCAGCCGGAGGCCGGGGAGGTCAGCCAGTCCCGCACGAACTGCTTGTCGTACGAGGGCTGGGCGCGGCCCGGCTGCCACTGGTCGGCCGGCCAGAAGCGGGAGGAGTCCGGGGTCAGCACCTCGTCGGCGAGGACCAGGGTCCCGTCCGCGAAGCCGAACTCGAACTTGGTGTCGGCGAGGATGATCCCGCGCTCGCGGGCGATGTCCCGGGCCCGGCCGTAGACGGCGAGGGTGGTCTGGCGCAGCAGGGCGGCGGTCTCGGCGCCGACCTGGCGGGCGACCTCCTCGTACGACACGTTCTCGTCGTGGTCGCCGACGGCGGCCTTGGTCGCCGGGGTGAAGATCGGCGCGGGCAGCTCGGAGCCGTCGGTCAGGCCCTCGGGGAGCGCGAGGCCGCAGACCGTGCGGGACTGCTCGTACTCGGCCAGGCCGGAGCCGGTGAGGTAGCCGCGGGCGACGCACTCGACCGGGACCATCTCCAGCGACCTGCAGATCAGGGTGCGGCCGGCCCAGTCGGCGGGCGCCCCGGCCGGCAGCTCGGTGGAGAGCACGTGGTGGGGGACCAGGTCGGAGAGCTGGTCGAACCACCACAGGGAGAGCTGGGTGAGGACGCGCCCCTTGTCCGGGATCTCGGTGGGCAGGACCCAGTCGTACGCGGACATGCGGTCGCTCGCCACCATCACGAGCTCACCGGCCTCGTTCCGGTACAGGTCGCGCACCTTGCCCGTGTGCAGGTGGGTCAGGCCCGGAACCTCGACGGGCTCGGGCTTTTCTACGAATCCGGACACGGTTCCTCCGCGTAGGTTGATCCAGGAACGGTCCGATTCTCTCGTACACGGGACCGGGGCCGGTCGCCGGGCCCCTCGCCACCGCCGGTCAGTGGCGCCTCCTGGTCAGTCCCTCTTACAGATGCGGTCGAGGAGATTGGCGGTGGCGCGCTGGACGCGGGGATCCACATGGCCCGGCCGGTCCAGCGCCGGCGACCAGGCGAAGGTGCCGGAGGCGAAGACCCAGGCCCCCGACGGCGCCCGGTAGAGACTGGTCTCCTGGTGGCGCAGCGCCCCGTCGCCGTCCCGGTAGGGCGAGTGGGCGAGCAGGATCCGGCCCTCGTGCTCGGGGAGCGGGGTGCGCGGGAAGTAGCGGTCCGCCTCGCCGGCGACCAGGCCGGGGAGCTCGTCGCCGTCGCCCGCGCCGGTCGCCTCCCAGAGCCAGTGCTCCGCGTTCCGCACGACGAGCGGGTGCGGTTCGGGCACCCGGCCGGCGTACTGGATGCCGAGGAGCTGCTGCTCGGGGCGGTCGACCTCGCGCCAGAGGGCGGGGCGGCCGGGGCCGCGGCGCTTGCGGCAGGTGAGCAGCCGGTCCGGCACCCCGGACGGCGAGGGGCCCAGCTCCACCTGCCAGTACATGGTGTTGGCGGAGAGGAAGACCAGCGAGGTGCCCTGGTCGCGGGCGTGTTCGGCGGCCTTCCGCATCGGTGCCGACCAGTACTCGTCGTGGCCGGGGAAGACCAGGCCCCGGTAGCGGGTCGGGTCGATCCGGCCGGCGTGCAGGTCCCGGGTCTCGGCGTAGGCGAGGTCGTAGCCGTACCGCTCCGCCCAGCGGATGAAGTCGTAGGCGTGGCCGACGTGCAGGGGCAGGCCGGCGCCCGCGTACGGCCGGTCGAAGGAGACCGTGATCGCCGCCTCCTCCTCGCCGAGCAGCCGGCCCTCCTCGTCCCAGGCGTGGTAGAGGCTGGCGCCGGTGCGCCCGTCCTCCGGGTAGAGGTTGTACGCCTGCCAGGTGACGTCCGGCAGGACGAGGAGGAGGTCCGCGGGGTGCGCGTCCCGCACGGTGAAGGGGATGTGGGAGCGGTAGCCGTCGGCGGTCGTGAGGACGGCGACGTACGCGCCGAGCGACCAGTAGCTCGGGACCTGGAGCCGCCAGGACTGCCACCAGTGGTGGCAGGAGACCGTGCGGTCGGCGGTGAGCGGGGGCGGCTGGACGATCCCGGAGAGCCGCGGGCTCGTGGTGATCTTCGCGGCGCCGTCCCCGCCGTAGTGCCCGATCCGGTAGACGTCGACCGAGAACGGCTGCGGCGGGTCCACGGTGACGTGGAAGTCGATCGACTCGCCGGGCGCCACGGCCCCGCCGGAGGCGAAGCCCTTGATCTGCCGGCGCACGTCGTCGGCGGTGCGCGGCCCGCCGGCGCCGCCGCCGGCCAGGGTCTCGTCCGCGTACCAGGGGACCATCTGGCCCGTGTCGTCGAAGTAGTTCTCCGAACCGCGCAGCCAGGGCAGCGGGCCCTGGCCGAAGGGATCGGAGACCGCGTGCGCGAGCGCGCCCGACTCCCACCGCCTGATCTGCTCCGCCCCCATGCGGCGCCCCTCCCTCGACTCCCCCGGTCATTGCCGCGGGCTCCTGCCCGCGGGTGATGCCCTCTGTCCGTGCCGGTCTGTCCGTGCCGGTCTGTTCAGTGCCGGTCTCCAGCACATCACATAACGCACGCGGTCCGTCACCGTTCGTCGTGAATCGACGAAGGTGGAACACGAGGCTCCGGTAAGGCCCGCCGGGCGCCGGAAGGGACGGCGGGCGTCAGAGGAGGCGGACGGGCTTCTCCGGGCGCACGCCGGTGCTGCTGAGCCAGGCCCGGAGGGGGGCCGGGTCGCCCTCCTCGACCAGGGCCAGCACGCGCGGCCCGAGGTCGGCGGCCCGCTCGCCGCCGACGAGCAGCGCGGGCCCGTCGAGCCAGTCGAGGCCGGGCGCGGCCGCGGTGGTGTCGACGGCGGCGCAGCAGACCAGCGCGGTCACGTGGTCGGCGAGCAGGTCCCGGCCGGTGCGGGGCGGGAGGAGCGGGCAGAGCGGCCAGGGCCCGTCGGGTCCGGTGAACCCGGCGACGCCGCCGCCCGCCGCGGCCGCGACCCGCGCCTCCCGCTCGGCCTCCTCGCGCGCCACCTGCGCGCTGAGCGCGGCGGCGAGGGCCTCGGCGGCGGGGTTGCGGGCCTCGCCCTCCTCGTCCTCGCCGTCCTCCGCGCCGGGGGGCACGACGGGGAGGTGGTCGTCGTCCGGTACGAGCTCTCCGGCGAGGTCCTCCGCCGCGGGCCGGGTCTCCCGGGTGCGGGGCCCGGCGCCGTCGTCCCCCGCGCGGGCGGGCTCCTGCGGGGCCGTCAGGTGGGTGAGGACGCGGGTGAGGGTGGGGCCCTCGGGGGTGCCGGGGGCAGGGGCCTCCGTGAGCCGGTCGAGGACGTCGTGGAGGCGGGCCGCGTCCGCGCGCCACTTCCGGTCGACGACCTCCTCCGGGTAGCGGCTCCACTCCACCGGCGCCCAGTCCGGGCCGGGCTCGGCCGGGCCGCCGTGGAAGAGCCGGGCGGCGAGCAGCGAGGCGGCCTCGTCGACCGCGCCGGGCTCCTCCAGGAGGTCGCAGGCGGGGCGCTCGCCGAGCCGGGAGGAGAAGCCCTCCGCCAGCCGGTCGCGCCGGGAGAGTTCGGTCAGGGCGGAGACGACCCCCGCGTCGAGCCGGGCCGGCCAGCGGCCCATCCGCCAGGCGGGCAGCGCGACCCGGGTGAGGAGCCGGTCCCAGCCCGCGTAGGCGAGGCCGACCTGCTCCTGGGCGACGATCCGCGCCCCGTGGTCCACGGCCTGGGCCCGCTCGGAGCCGGCGACGGCAACCCCGCGCTCCATCTCGGCGGCGTGCGGTCCGCAGGCCCGCAGCAGCAGCCGGGCCACCGGGGCCACGCCCCGGGCGCCGAGCCGGCGGAGCGCGCCGAGCCCGGGATCGCCGGGGACGGCGACGGCCGCGTCGAGACCGCGGACGAAGCGGCGGGCGGCGGCTATGTCGGGGTCGGCGGCCGGGCCCGTGCCGGCGACGACCGGTGCGAGGACCGCGCGCAGCTCTCCGACCCGCATCCACCACAGGAACGGGGAGCCTATGACGAGGACGGGGGCGCCCGGTCTCCCGGGGGCGCCCGCGCGGGCGTGCGCCGGGTGGGAGCGGTCCTCCAGCCAGCTGTCGCAGTCCGGCGTCAGGGCTATCGCGGAGGGGGCGGGCACGTCGAGCCGGTCGGCCAGGTCCCGCACGAGGCGGTGGAGGTCGGGGGCGGCGGTCTCGGTGAGCTCCACCGTCGGCGTCACCGCCGGGCGGGCGCGGGCGACGACGAGCGCGACGGCCGCGGCGGCGAGCAGGACGAGGACCGCGAGGACGGTCACGGTCCAGCGGGCGGTGGCCCAGCCGGAGCCGGTGAAGTGGCCGGTGACCTCGCCCGCGTACAGCACGACGGCGACGGCTGCGGGGAGCACCGCGGCCCCCAGCGCACGCCCCCGGACGCGCAGGACGGCGAGGGCGCGGGAGTGCGCGGCGCGCGCGCCCCACTCCTCGCCGAGGCTGCCGCTGTCATGGCCGCCGTTTCCGAAGCCGCTGCCGGACACGCCGTACCTCACCCCCTCTGCCTGTCCTCGACGGGACTCTCCGTGGCGGTGTTGCTCACTCCCCCACTGTGACACCGGGCACTGACATCGCAATGCCGGTGGGCCAAGTGCCGGAACGCCTGCGCCGCACCCTAGTTGGGGCTTCGGCGGTCGTCATCCGGATGGCCGAGTCGTCACCCGATCGAATGGCTTTGGGTAAAGGTGGTGCCGAGGACGGGGCCGTGCGGTTGACTGCGCGGCCGCGCCCTCGGCGCCCCTCCGGTCAGGCCCGGGCGGCCTTGAGCGCGATGTCCGTACGGTGCTGGGAACCGTCAAGGCGGATGCGGCCGACTGCCGCGTAGGCGCGCTCGCGGGCCTGGGCCAGGTCCGAACCGGTGGCGGTGACGGACAGGACCCGGCCGCCGGCGCTCACGATCGCGTCGCCGTCCCTCTTGGTGCCCGCGTGGAGCACGTACGCGTGCGGCGCGTCCTGCTCCGCGACCTCGGCGAGGCCCTCGATGGGGTCGCCGGTGCGCGGGGTGCCCGGGTAGTTGTGGGAGGCGACGACCACGGTGACGGCGGCCTCGTCGCGCCAGGCCAGCGGCGCCTGGTCGGCGAGGGTGCCGTTGGCGGCGTGCAGCAGCACGCCGGCGAGCGGGGTCTTGAGCCGGGCCAGGACGACCTGGGTCTCCGGGTCGCCGAAGCGGGCGTTGAACTCGATGACCCGCACGCCGCGGCCGGTGATCGCCAGACCGGCGTACAGCAGGCCGGAGAAGGGGGTGCCGCGGCGGCGCAGCTCGTCGACGGTCGGCTGGAGGACGGTCTCCATGACCTCGTCGACCAGCTTCGGGTCGGCCCACGGCAGCGGCGAGTAGGCGCCCATGCCGCCGGTGTTGGGGCCCTCGTCGCCGTCGAGCGCGCGCTTGAAGTCCTGCGCGGGCTGGAGCGGGAGGACGGTGGTGCCGTCGGTGATGGCGAAGAGCGAGACCTCGGGGCCGTCGAGGTACTCCTCGATGACCACGCGGTCGCAGGCGAGCGCGTGGGCGCGGGCCGCCTCGACGTCCTCGGTGACGACGACGCCCTTGCCGGCCGCGAGGCCGTCGTCCTTGACGACGTACGGGGCGCCGAAGGCGTCGAGGGCCTCGTCGATCTCGGCGGGGGTGGTGCAGACGTAGCTGCGGGCGGTCGGGACGCCGGCGCCGGCCATGACGTCCTTGGCGAACGCCTTGGAGCCCTCCAGCAGCGCCGCCTCCTGGGAGGGGCCGAAGACCGGGATGCCGGCGGCGCGGACGGCGTCGGCGACGCCGGCGACGAGCGGGGCCTCCGGGCCGACGACGACCAGGTCGGCGCCGAGGTCGCCGGCGAGCGCGGCGACCGCGCCGCCGTCCAGCTGGTCGACGGGGTGCAGCTCGGCGACCTCGGCGATTCCGGCGTTGCCGGGCGCGCAGTGCAGAGCGGTGACGTCGGGATCGAGGGAGAGAGAGCGGCACAGGGCGTGTTCGCGGGCGCCGCCGCCGATGACGAGGACCTTCACGCCAGCCAGGGTATCCGGATGGCCGGGAAGGTCCTTGTGCGGGCCACCGAGCGAGACGGCCCTACTCGTTCGTGTATTCCTCCACAACGGTGGCGCCGAGCTCGCGCACGATCAGCTCGTGCCCGGAGAGCGCCGACTCGACGAGGTCCGGATCGTCCTCCTCCGGCACGTCGTCCTCGGGCGCCACGGGCTGCGGCTGCGCCGGGGCGGGAGCGGGTGCGGGGGTCGCCCGGGGCACGGGCGCGGCGGCCTGCGGCACCTGCGCCGGGGCGGCCTGCGCGGGCGCGGGGGCCTGGGGGGCGGGAGCCGGGACGGACGGCGCGGGCGGGCCCTGGGGCCTCCCGCCGCCGAAGCCTCCGCCGCCGCCTCCGCCGAATCCCCCTCCGCCTCCGCCGAATCCCCCTCCGCCTCCGGAGAAGCCGCCGCCGGAGAAGCCGCCGCTGCCGGAGGCGCTCCCGGCACCGGGCGGGGGCGCGGAGCCGCCCGACGGGTCGACGATCGCCTCGACCTTCCAGTGCACGTTGAACTGCTCGGCGAGCGCGGCCCTGAGGACGTCCTCGCTGCCGCTGCTCGCGAAGTTGTCCCGCGCGCCCGCGTTGAGGAAGCCGAGCTGGAGGGTGGTGCCGTCGAAGCCGGCCACCTGCGCGTTCTGGCTCAGCAGGATCCAGGTGAAGCGGCGCCGGTTCTTGACCGCCTCGAGGATGGACGGCCACATGTTCCGCACCTGGGCGGCGCCGGCCGCCATGTCGCCCGCCGGGGCCTGCGCGGCGGGCTGCGCCTGCGGCTGCGGCTGTACGGGGGCGGGCACGGGGGCCGCCTGGGGCGCGGCGGTGGGCCATCCGCCGGGCCGGGCCGCCCCGGGCCAGGCACCGGGCCGCGCGGCCTCCGGCTGGGCCGGCGGCTGCGCCTGTACGGGCGCGGGCGCGGCCTGGGCCGGGGGCGGCGGCGGGGCCATCGGCGTATGGGCGTCGGGCCCGGGGACGTACCCCATCGGCGGCCCGGCGGGCGGGGCCGGCGTGAAGACGGCGGCGGCCGGCGGCGCGGCGGCGGCCCCGCGCTCCAGCCGGTCGAGCCGGGCGAGCAGCGACCGCTCGTCGTCGAAGGCGGCGGGCAGCAGCACGCGCGCGCAGATCAGCTCCAGCTGGAGCCGCGGCGAGGTGGCGCCGCGCATCTCGGTCAGTCCCGCGTTGACCAGGTCGGCGGCGCGGCTCAGCTCGGCGGCCCCGAAGACGGACGCCTGGGCCTGCATCCGCTCGACGACGTCGGCGGGCGCGTCGATGAGGCCCTTCTCCGCGGCGTCCGGGACGGCGGCCAGGATCACCAGGTCCCGCAGCCGCTCCAGCAGGTCGGCGACGAACCGGCGGGGGTCGTTCCCGCCCTCGATGACCCGGTCGACGACCTCGAAGGCGGCGGCGCCGTCCCCCGCGGCGAAGGCGTCCACCACGGAGTCCAGCAGCGACCCGTCCGTATAACCGAGGAGCGAGGTCGCCATGGCGTACGTCACACCCGACTCCCCGGCGCCGGCGAGGAGCTGGTCCATCACGGACATGGAGTCACGCACGGACCCGGCGCCGGCGCGCACGACGAGCGGCAGCACCCCGTCCTCGACGGGGATGCCCTCCCGTCCGCACACGTCACCGAGGTACTCCCGGAGCGTCCCCGGCGGCACCAGCCGGAAGGGGTAGTGGTGGGTCCGCGACCGGATGGTCCCGATGACCTTCTCGGGCTCGGTCGTGGCGAAGATGAACTTGAGGTGCTCCGGCGGCTCCTCGACCACCTTCAGCAGGGCGTTGAACCCCGCCGAGGTGACCATGTGGGCCTCGTCGATGATGTAGATCTTGTACCGGCTGGAGGCGGGCCCGAAGAACGCCTTCTCCCGCAGGTCACGGGCGTCGTCCACACCACCGTGCGAAGCGGCGTCGATCTCGATGACGTCGATCGACCCCGGCCCGTTGCGCGCGAGGTCCCGGCAGGACTGGCACTCCCCGCACGGGGTGGGCGTCGGCCCCTGCTCGCAGTTGAGGCAGCGGGCCAGGATCCGCGCGCTGGTCGTCTTGCCGCAGCCGCGCGGTCCGCTGAACAGGTACGCGTGATTGACCCGGTTGTTCCGCAGGGCCTGCTGCAACGGGTCGGTGACATGCTCCTGCCCGATGACCTCGGCGAAGGACTCGGGGCGATAGCGGCGGTACAGCGCGAGAGACGACACGTATACGAGGTTATAGGCGCACACCGACAACCCGGGAAAACCGCGGCCCCCTCGCCCCGCCCCCGAAACGCAAGCGCCCCCCACGCACCCGCCAGAGCCGACCTACCCTTGCTGCCTTCCGGCCCTGGGGGAGTTCAGTCAGATAGCGCCGCGTGAGGGGCTCCGCCCAGCCTACCCGATCCGCTCCCCTGCTCCATCCCCCTCCTCCGCCCTCCCCTCCCCGTCCCCCTCCCCCTCTCCTCCCGCCCGCGGATCACGTTCGCGAGCACCCTCCGCGGTCATGTAATGTTCTCCACGGAGGATTCGCCTAGAGGCCTAGGGCGCACGCTTGGAAAGCGTGTTGGGGGCAACCCCTCACGAGTTCGAATCTCGTATCCTCCGCCAGCCCGAAGGGCCGGACCGCGAAAGCGGCCCGGCCCTTCGGCTTTTCCGGAACTCTCCCCCGTCCGACCCCCTCCAGACCGGCCGGCGCTTCCCTACGCCCCGTGTTCCCGGTCACACCGGACAGGGCCGGTACTCCAGACTCAGCTCGCGGTCGACCGCGTAGCTCGTCCGCATGGAGGCGTCGATGACCTGCGGCCAGGAGCCGTACTTGGCGTAGAGCTGGTCGGCGGTGGGGCCGAGGGGGTTGCCGTACTTCGCCTGGTTCCGCGCCTCCAGGACGGCGACCTCCTCCGGGGTCATCCCGGCGCGGGTGATCGCCTTGGCCTGGTTCCTCATGTCGACCAGCTCCCGGGCGATCTCCTCGTCCGTCGCGCCGGCCTCCCGCATGGCGGCCTCCGTGCGGCGCATGTCCTCCAGCAGCCCGTGGTACCGCATCCGGGTCCGCTGGGCCTCCACCTTCTCGTCCATCGGCATCACCCGGATCCGGCACACCACCGGGTCGGTGCTCGGACAGGGGTCGTCCGCGGAGACCGGCCGCTCCAGCGGCGCCGTGATCACGGACCCGCACGCCTCCGCCGCCGAAGCGACGGAAGCCGCGCCGGCCCCGAGGAGCGCGAGCGCGGCGGCGAGGGGGACGAGGGCGCGGCGGACGGCGCGCCGGGGAGTGAGATCGATACGCATGCACGCATCCTTCGGCAGCGCCATGGATCACTTCACGCAGGCGCACCGATGATCACTCCTACGGGCCACGCCTCCTTCACCGCCTTCACCCCCACCCCGCTGACCTGCGCCTTTCCCACCCCCACCCACGCCTCGCCCCTCTCCACCCGACCTCAGATCCCCTCGAGATCCGGCCGAGAAGAGCTTCTTTTTCGACGTTCCGTTCACCGGATCGGGCGGTGATCAGACGGAGGCACGTTCCTGCGTCATTCGCACCGTAGTTGAGCCGATACGTTCTGTGACGACCAGTCGGCTCAT
Source organism: Streptomyces sp. NPDC035033 (assembly GCF_040636735.1). Lineage (NCBI taxonomy): Bacteria > Bacillati > Actinomycetota > Actinomycetes > Kitasatosporales > Streptomycetaceae > Streptomyces > Streptomyces sp. NPDC035033. The sequence goes on from NZ_JBEZUZ010000027.1 coordinate 21,394, forward strand.
TAAGCAACCAGGGGCAACTCATGGGCAAGTTGAGGAAGTCGGTAACCGCAGCGGTCGTCGCGGGGCTGTTCTTCGGAGGAGCGGGAGCAGCAGTCGCGGACTCGTGGCACAAGCTGAGCATGCGCTCGACGGGCGTTTTCTTCAAGGGCACCTACAAGTGGGAACCCAAGTTCGTGCATCACGGCGGGTTCCACATCGACGGAACGCTGGCTGACACCGACCCCGACGACGGACACAACGTCTACCTGCGCGCCAAGGTACAGGCCTACGACTGGACTCGGGTCAAGGGCGTCCAGAAGAAGGAGATCCACGTCAACCACGTCTTCTTCGACGGCGCAATGCTCGAGTCCACGACGGCAAAGATCCAGGCATGCCGGGACCGGGGTTCGCTGCGGCCTGACAACTGCTCGAAGCTTCGGAAGTTCGCGCGCTGACCATCGACCGTCCAGGGGAGCCGCACTCAGCGGCTCCCCTTTTTCAAGGAGTCCCAGCACTGTGGACGTCATTCTCCGCGCCGAGGGCGTGGACTTCTTCTACGGCGAACAACAGGTGATCAGTGGCGCCGACTTCACGCTCGCTCGGGGTGAAGTGGCCGCCATCATGGGGAGCAGTGGCTCTGGCAAGTCCTCTCTGCTGTACTGCCTTGCCGGCGTACTCCCCCCGGCAAGTGGAACGGTCGCCTTCGACGGGGTGGCGCTGTCCTCCTTGCCGGACGCCGAGTTGAGTGCCTTACGCCGTGAGCGGATCGGTTTCGTCTTTCAGTACGGAGAGTTGCTTGACGAGCTCACCGTCGAGGAAAACGCCGCCCTGCCTCTGCGCCTGGCAGGAGTCGCCAAGGATCGAGCCCACGCGGCTGCCGGTCGGATCCTCGGCCGATTGGGCCTGGGCGACCTTCTCCGCCGCAGGGCATCGAAACTGTCCGGCGGACAACGTCAGCGGATCGCCGTCGCACGGGCCCTCGTTCACCAGCCGGACGTGGTGTTCGCGGACGAGCCGACCGGCGCGCTCGACAGCGTCAATGCCTCAGCAGTCCTGGAGGAGTTCCTGCGGCTGGCGAAAGACCAGGACACTGCGGTGGTCGTCGTCACGCACGATCCAGATGTCGCCGCCAGGGCCGATACCCAGTACACGATGGTTGATGGCGTACTCACACAGCGGGTGACCGCGTGAGCCCCTTTCTTCTCGGGCTTCATCTGCTGTGGGGCACAGGTCGCAGGGGGCGTACGCGCTTCCTACTGATGGCTTTCGGCTCCGCGCTGGGGGTGGCCTGTCTCGCTGCGGTGCTGACCATTCCCGCAATTCTCGAAGCACATGACGTGCGCACCACGGCGCGCTCGCCGAAAGCCGCCCAGCAGGGCAACGTCGTATATCAGAATTTCGTCGATCCCTACGGATCGAGACCGCTGCGACGGACCTTCCTGGCCCGCACAGGGCCCGGTGAGGCCCCCACACCCCCAGGGATCACCGCGCTCCCCGGTCCCGGAGAAGCTGTCGTCTCACCAGAGCTACGTGATGTTCTCGCCGCGCACCCCAACGCCTCGGGCCTGGTGCCCGGCCGGGTGACGGGAATCATCGGGCCTGAGGGACTCGGTGGTCCAAACGAGCTCTACGCCTATGTCGGCACCACTCCCGACAAGCTGACCGAGCCACGCGCGCTCGACCGCTTCGGGAGCAGTCACCTCCAGGACGAGATCGTCGACCAGGAGACTCTGGGCATCCTCCGGTTCACCCTCGGCTGCATTGTTCTCCTCCCCCTTGTCGTCTTCCTTTCCGTCTGCGCGCGTCTCTCCGGAGAGTCCCGTGCACGGAGGCTGGCCGCGCTGCGGTTGGTAGGTCTCAGCATCAAAGACACCGTGCGGGTCAACGCGGCGGAGAACGTCGCGGCGGCGCTCCTCGGGGCAGTGCTTGGGCTCGCCGGATATCTCGGCGCCAACGAGGTCATGGCGCGGATCGGGCTACCAGGGTTCCAGTGGTACCCGGCGGACGGGCGGCCCGAAGGGTCGACCGTGGTTGTGTGTCTGGTCGGATGCCCCGCGCTCGCGTGGATCGTCGGACTGTACAGCGGCCGGCGGGCAGCGCTCTCGCCGATCGCGGTGCGTCGGACAGCGGAACGGCGACCGCCTCGGCGGATCGGGGCGCTGCTGTTGGTTCCGGGGATGGGGGTGATCGGCGGCTATTGCGTGATGAGCGTGATGGGACGGGATCCGTCCGGCGGATCCGCCAGCTCAACACTCGTTCCCTGTGCCGTGATTCTGACCGGTGCGGGCCTTGTGTTCGGGCTTCCGCCCGTGACTGCCTGGCTCGCCCGGCGACTTGCCGGCGTCTCCAGGTCCCTGCCGATGACGCTGGCGATGCGGCGTACGGAAGTGGACCCGGGCTCCTCGCTGCGGGTGGTCACCGGGCTTGTCCTGTTGGTCTTCGGCGCATCGCTCACGCAGGGCGTACTCATCGAGTTGGACCAAGTCAGCCGACGAACGGCGCCGCTGCAGGAGTACGTGATCCAAATGAAGGACCTCACGCCTGCGCAGCGGCAGCAGCTGAAGAAACTTCCCGGCGTACGCACGCACCTTGCCTCGTACAGTTCGTGGACACCGCCTGGCTCCCGCTACAGCAAAGGCCTCGACGTGGTCGTCGGCACCTGTGAGCAGGTCGCCGCGGTCGCGATCTCGGTTCAGGGCTGCGTGGACGGCAAGGTCATGAGGCTGAGCGATGGCCAGCCTCTGTCCGAGTACGACCCGAAGCCCGGTGAACGGTTCCCGTTCGCGCTTCGGGACGGGCGGAAGGCCGTTCTCACCGTTCCTGAGGCCAGTGCGGAGCTGCATGCCTATCAGCCTTCCGTTCTCCTGTCCGGCATGCTGCTCGTGCCGCCCTCGCTGGCGCCTGCGGGGCTTGCCGCCGAGGCGGGGAGTCTGACGCTGGTGTCCGGGGCCGAGGACGGGACCGTGCGGGCCGTGCTCGACGGGATCGGGGCGGTGGCGCCTACCGCGGAGGTGGAGGCGGTGGGGATCGTGATCGAGGCGCTGGCTCAGTTGGCGGTCATCCGGAGCCTGCTGGGGGTGGGGATGGTGCTCGGGCTGGTGGTGGGGGTGGCTGCGTTCGTCGTTTCCGTGGCGGATCGGGCTCTGGAGCGGCGGGGGCAGGTGGTGGCGCTGGGGTTGTTGGGGGCCCGGGCGGGGACGTTGCGGGTGGTGCAGGTGGTGCAGGTGTCGGTGCCGTTGGGGGTGGGGCTGGGCGGGGCCGTGGTGGCGGGGTGGCTGGCCGAGGCCAGTTATCTGATCACGGGGGGCGGGGCCGTGCACTGGGACTGGGAGGGGTTGCCGGTGCTCGTGGGGAGTGCCGTGGGGGTGTTGGTGGTGGCCGGGATCGCGTCCGTGCCCGTGGTGCGGAGGCATGTCGATCCCGAGCACATTCGGCGGGATTGAGTCCCGGAGGCCGCTGGGGCGGGCGCCGCCCGTGCTTCTCCTCTGCCGGGAGGGAGTACGGGCGGCGGCGGGTCAGGCGAACTGGCCCGGGACGTAGTCGCCGGCGGGCTGCTGGGTCATGACGTTGAGGCGGTTGAAGGCGTTGATGAGGGCGATCAGGGAGACCAGGGCGGCGAGCTGCTCCTCGTCGTAGTGCTTGGCCGCGTTCTCCCAGGCCTCGTCGGTGACGCCGCCGTGGTGGTCGGCGAGGCGGGTGCCCTGCTCGGTGAGTTCCAGGGCGGCGCGCTCGGCGTCCGTGTAGACCTTGGCCTCGCGCCAGGCGGCCAGCATGTGGAGGCGGAGGGCGGTCTCGCCGGCCGCCGCGGCGTCCTTGGTGTGCATGTCGAGGCAGAAACCGCAGCCGTTGATCTGGCTCGCGCGGATCTTCACCAGTTCCTGGGTGCTGTGCGGGAGCACGGCGTCCGGGATCGCGAAGCCGGCCGAGGCGAGGTGCTTGACGACCTTGCCGGCGATCGGGCTGGCGAAGAGGTTGAGGCGGGCTTCCATGGGGTTCCTCCGTGGTCGTTCTCCGTGGGCTTTCATGGGGGTGACGGAGCGGGGACATCGGATGTGACGGGGGCTGGGCGGAGATGGGCGTGAGCTACGTCACTCGTGAAGTCGTGCGCGGGGGTGTGTCCCTGGCGGTGCGCGACTGGGGCGGGGGCGAGGGCGGGGCCGGTGCCGAAGTCGGCGTACTGCTGCTGCACGGGCTCGCCGGGCACAGCGGGGAGTGGGACGGGCTCGCCCGGCGGCTGCGCGGCGACGGGTACCGGGTCCTCGCGCTCGACCAGCGCGGGCACGGGGAGAGCGAGCGGAGGCCGGAGGACGTGTCCCGGGCTGCCTATGTCGACGACGTGCTCGCGGTCGTCGAGGAGTTCGGGGGGCGAGGCGCGGGAGCGGGAGGCGCGTCCGGGGCCGGGGCGCGAGGCGGCGGGCGGCCCTTCGTGCTCGTCGGGCAGTCGTACGGCGGTCTCGCCGCGCTGCTCGCCGCCGCTCGGCGGCATCCGCGGATCGCGGGGGCCGTCCTGGTCGAGGCCGGGCCCGAGAAGTCCTCGCCCGAGGAGGTGGCGCAGGTCGTCGGGTGGCTGACGGGGTGGCCGGTGCCGTTCGGGAGCCGGGAGGAGGCCGTCGCGTACCTCGGCGGCGGGGCCGTCGGCGAGGGGTGGGCCTCCGGACTGGAGGAGCGGGGCGACGGGTGGTGGCCGCGGTTCGACGCCGCCGTCCTGGGCCGCTCGCTCGCCGAGAACGCCTGCCGTTCCTGGTGGGAGGAGTGGGACGCCGTCGAGGTGCCCCTCCTCTCCGTCCTCGGGCAGCACGGGATCATCGGCGACGGGCAGTGGGACGGGATGGCCCGGCGGCAGCCCGCGCTGCGCGGGGTCTGCCTGCCGGGCGCCGGGCACGATCTGCACCTGGAGCGGCCGGAGGAGCTGTACGGGGTCGTGGCGGCGTTCCTCCGGGAGGTCACCGCCGGGGCGTAGGGCCCCGGGGACTCGGGGACTCTTCCGCGGGGCCGTCCGCCGGCGCCGGGGGCTTGCCTTCGAGTCCGCTCCAGCCCCTAGGGTGCGGCGCATGCGCTATCGGGTACTCGGCGGGACCGGGATCGAAGTCAGCACCTACTGCCTCGGCACCATGATGTTCGGGTCGGTCGGCAACCCCGACCACCAGGACGCCGTACGGATCATCCACTCCGCCCTCGACCGGGGGATCAACTTCGTCGACACCGCCGACATGTACTCGGCGGGCGAGTCCGAGGAGATCGTCGGCAAGGCGCTGCGCGACCCGCGCCGCCGCGACGAGACCGTGCTCGCGAGCAAGGTGTACTTCCCCGTCTGCGGGGACGGGCCCGCCCGGGGCGGACTCTCCCGGCGGTGGATCGTCCGGGCCGTGGAGGCCAGTCTGGCGCGGCTCGGGACGGACCGGATCGACCTGTACCAGGTGCACCGGCCGGACCACAGGACCGACATCGAGGAGACCCTGGACGTCCTCGGCGACCTCGTCTCCCAGGGGAAGATCCGGGCCTTCGGCTGCTCGGCCTTCCCCGCCGAGCGCATCGTCGAGGCGCACGCCGTCGCCGAGCGGCGCGGGCTGCGCCGGTTCCGGACCGAGCAGCCGCCGTACTCGCTGCTCGCGCGCGGCGTGGAGACCGCCGTGCTGCCGGTGGCGCAGCGGTACGGCATGGGCGTGCTGACCTGGGCGCCGCTCGCCTCCGGCTACCTGTCGGGGGCGTACCGGAAGGGGCGCGGGGTCGACATGACGCGCGGACGGGCGGCGCTCACCCCGCACCGCTTCGACCCGGCCCTCCCCGAGAACGTGGCGAAGCTCGACGCCGTCGAGGAACTGGCCCTGCTCGCCGAGGAGATCGGCTGCTCGCTGCCCGAACTCGCGGTCGCCTTCGCCGCCGCGCACCCGGCCGTCACCTCGGTGATCCTCGGGCCGCGGACCATGGAGCAGCTGGACGGGCTGCTGAAGGGCGCCCCGCTCGTCCTCGGCGACGACGTCCTCGACCGGATCGACGCGATCGTGCCGCCCGGGACCGACCTCTACCGCGCCGACGGCGTCTGGCGGCCGGCCGTCCTCACCGACCCGGCGCTCCGGCGGCGTCCGGTGGGCGAGCGGGCCGCCGCCGATTCCTGAGCGGGGGCGGGGTTGATCTCCGGACGGAGCGGTGCCGATCTCCGAGCGGGGTGGTACCGATTCCTGAGCGGGCGGGGCTGATCTCCGGACGGAGCGGTGTCGGTTCCTGAGCCGGGCGGAGCGGTGCCGATTCCTGAGCGGGCGGGTCGGGGCGGCTGAGCCGTTTCCGTACGGGCGGAGCGGGGCGGGCTGTTCCGTGCCCGCCCTCGTGCAGGCCGCCGGGAGGGGGCTAGTACCGGTTCAGGACCGGGGTCCCCAGGTCGGAGAGGCCGTCGAGGATCAGGTCCACGCCGACCGCGGCGAGCAGCAGGCCGAGGAGCCGGCCCAGGAGTTCGATGGTCGCGTGGTGGGTGCGGCCCAGGACCGGGACGAGCAGCAGGACGCAGATCAGGTCGAGCGCGATGACCGCCACGTACGCCCCGACCACCGTCGAGCGCCAGCCGACCGAGTAGCGGGCGGCGCCCTCGATGAGCAGGGCGGTCATCGCGAGCGGGCTGACGACGTACGGCATGAGGAGTTCGCGGACGCCGCTGGGGATGTCGGGGGCGTCGTCGTGCGGGCCGTCGGAGCCGAGGTGCATGCCGAGGACGAGCCCGACGGCGTAGAGGAAGAAGATGACGCCGCCCGCGATCTGGAGCGCGGGGGTGCTGATGTGGAAGAGGTCGAGCAGCCAGGGGGCCGTGCCGCCGGTGACCAGTCCGACGAAGACCGCCGCGCCGGAGGCGACGAGGGCGATCGTGCGGAGCTGCCGGAGGGGGTGGACCTGGGCGAGGCCGGCGAAGGCGAGGAGCACCTTCGGCGGGCCGACGACGGAGAAGAAGGTGATGAAGGCGGCGGAGAAGGTGAAGGGGTGCACAGCGGACATCATGGGGCGGTCGGGTGATTCGGGACGGATTTCAGGATCTCGTCCGCGCGGTGTCGAGAACGCGGGGGCGGCTCCGACCCACCTTCGAGAGAGGTACCCACCCCACATACGGCACGGAGGTCGTCATGAAGTACCTGGTGATGGTTGAGGGCTCGCACGCCGACTACGAGGCGATGAGCGGTCGCGGCTCGGCGCAGAGCCCGGCCTGGGACAAGGAATCGCTCACGGCGATGTTCGACTTCATGAACACGCTCAACGAGGAGCTGCGCGCGAGCGGCGAGATGCTCGACGGGCAGGGGCTGACCGACCCGGCCGAGACCCGGCTGGTGTCGCTGGACGCGGAGGGCCGGCCGGTGGTGACGGACGGCCCGTACGCGGAGACCAAGGAGGTCCTGGCCGGTTACTGGGTGCTGGAGTGCGCGAGCCTGGAGCGCGTGACGGAGATCGCCGCCCGCGTGGCCCGCTGCCCGCAGCCGGCCGGTGCCCCGGAGTACCCCGTGGTGATCCGGCGGATCGACGAGACGGGGCCGTCGCAGGACTGACGCGGGGCCGAGCGGGCCGGAGGGGCGCACGGAAGCGGCCGGCCCGGCCCGTCCGCGGCGGGTGTCATCCTTGGTGGTCGGAGGCCCCCGTACCCGGGGCGCACGTCACCCCCCGGGGTATCTGCTGGAGGAGCGGTTGTGGAACTCGATCTCGCGGGCGCGGAGCTCAAGGCCGTGCTGAACCGGCTGCGCCGGGCGCAGGGGCAGATCTCCGGCGTGATCCGGATGATCGAGGAGGGGCGCGACTGCGAGGAGGTCGTGACCCAGCTGGCCGCCGCCTCGCGGGCGCTGGACCGGGCCGGGTTCGCGATCATCGCGACGGGGCTCCAGCAGTGCCTGACGGACATGGAGCACGGGAAGCGGGACGGCGAGGACCCGGAGAAGATGCGGGCCCGGCTGGAGAAGCTGTTCCTGTCCCTGGCCTGAACGGCCGGCGGTCCCGTACGCGCGCACCCCCGGCGGAGAGCCTTCCGCCGGGGGTGTTCCGCGTCCCGCGCGGGGTCAGTCGACCGGGAGGCCCTTCAGGCGCTTGGCGATCGTCGTCAGGCGGGCGCCCTGGTGACGGGCGGCGGCCAGGACGTTCTCGCCGGGGGCGCCGTTGGCGGCGGGGTGGGCGGTGCCGTACGGGTTGCCGCCGGCCGCGTAGACGGCGGGGTCGGTGAAGCCGGGGGCGACGATGACCGAGCCCCAGTGGTGGAAGGTGTTGTAGAGGGCGAGCAGCGTGGACTCGTTGCCGCCGTGGAGGTTGTGGGCGCTGGTGAAGCCGGTGGCGGGCTTGTCCGCCATGACGCCGCGCTGCCACAGGCCGCCGGTGGTGTCGATGAACTGCTTCAGCTGGGCCGCCACGTTGCCGAAGCGGGTCGGCGAGCCGAGCGCGTACGCGTCCGCCCACTCCAGGTCCTCCAGGGCGGCGAGCTCGACGCCGGCGGTGGCGTCGACGTGGGCGCGCCAGGCCGGGTTGGCGTCGATCGCGGCGTCCGGGGCCAGCTCGGGCACGCGCCGCAGCCGCACCTCGGCGCCGGCCTTCTCCGCGCCCTCGGCGACCGCCTGGGCGAGCTGGTGCACGGCACCGGTGGACGAGTAGTAGACGACGGCGACCTTCACGGACATGACGGGCTCCTCAGCATCGGCGCGGACCACAAGCGGATCAGTTTCCGTTTCGCTGCCCCGAGCCTAAGCGGATAGCTATCCGAATGACAAGGGGGGCGGGTATGCTCGGAGAACGGGACCGACGGAAACCGGCGTCCCGGCCACCGGGGGGACCGGTGGCGGACAGACCGACGACGGGGGCGCGACGAAGGGCAGGGACGGGCCGATGAGCACGAGAAGACCGGGAACCGACGACGGGCCCGCGCCCCTGCTCGCCCTGCTCCCCACCGCGCCCCACGCCGGCCCCGGCGCCGGTCCCGTCCCCGAGCGCGCCGACGCCGCCCGCAACCGGCGCCGGATCCTCGACGCCGCCGCCCGGATCGTCGCCGAGCAGGGCCCCGACGCGGTCACCATGAACCAGGTCGCCCACGCCAGCGGCATCGGCGTCGGCACCGTCTACCGCCGCTTCGGCGACGTCTCGCAGCTGCTGTGGGCGCTCCTCGACGACCGCGAGCGGCAGTTCCAGGAGGCGTACATGGGCGGCCCGCCGCCGCTCGGCCCCGGCGCCCCCGCCGAGGAGCGGCTCGACGCCTTCCTCGACGCGCTCGTCGACCGCGTCGCCGAGCAGCGCGCGCTCCTGCTCGCCGCGCACTCCGCGGCGCCCCGCACCCGCTACCACAGCGGCGCCTACCTGCTCATGCACACGCACGTGGCGATGCTGGTGGGCCTGATCCGGCCCGGCGCCGACTCCGCGCTCCTCGCCCACCTCCTCCTGGCGCCCTTCTCCCCGGACCTGGTGCACCACCTCACGGTGGAGCAGGCGCTCCCCGCCGAGCGGGTCAAGGCGGGGGTACGGGAGCTGCTGGCGTTCCGCGCGTAGGGACCCGGCCCGGCGCCCTGTCCACCCCTCGGAAAGGCCTGGACCGGGACCGCGCGCCCGCCCCACGATCGGGCCATGACCGCACCGAAGACCTTCCTCGTCCTCCACGGCTTCCAGAACCACCGGCCCGCCGGGCACTGGCAGCACTGGCTCGCCGGCGCCCTGCGCGAGCGCGGCCACGAGGTCCGCTACCCGCAGCTGCCCGAGCCGGACGCGCCCGTCCTCGACGCCTGGCTGGACGCCCTGGAGGAGCACGGGAAGCGGCCGGCCGAGGGCGAGTTCGTCGTCCTCGCGCACAGCCTCTCCGTCCTGCTCTGGCTGCGGGCGGGCGCGCGCCGGCCCGCGGCCGACCGGGTCCTGCTCGTCGCCCCGCCCTCCCCCGGCGTCACCGCCTCCATCCCGGAGATCGCCGCCTTCGCCGACGGCCTCGACCTCGCCGAGGAGGGCGTGGCGGCCCGGCTCGTGCACGGCGACAGGGACCCGTACTGCCCCGAGGGCGCCGGCCTCCACTACGGCACCCCGCTCGGCCTCGACACGGACCTCGTGCCGGGCGGCGGCCACCTCAACCCCGACTCCGGGTTCGGGCCGTGGCCCGCCGTGCTGCGCTGGTGCGAAAACCCCGAGACCCGGATCACCGGCGCCGAGTAGCGTCGGGCGGATGCGCCCCGAGACCCCTCCGCACCGCCCCGAGTCCCCGTCGAGCCGGCCCCAGTCCCCGTCGGGCCGCCCCGAGTCCCGGTCGAGCCGGCCGGACGCCCCTCCGGCGCCGGGCCGCCCCGAGCCCGTCCCGTACGAGGAGGGCCTGCTCGACGTCGGGGACGGCAACCGCGTCCACTACGAGGTCCACGGCGACCCGGCGGGGAAGCCCGCGCTCGTCGTGCACGGCGGGCCGGGCTCCGGGTCCTCCCGGACCGCACCCCGGCTCTTCGACCCGGAGAAGTACCGGGTCGTCCAGTTCGACCAGCGCGGCTGCGGGCGCTCCCTCCCGCACGCGAGCGACCCCGCCGCCGACCTCTCCGTGAACACCACCGCCCACCTGGTGGCCGACATGGAGCGGCTCCGCGTCCACCTGGGGATCGACCGGTGGCTGCTGTACGGCGGCTCCTGGGGCTCGACGCTGATCCTCGCGTACGCGCAGGCGCACCCGGAGCGGGTGAGCGAGATCGTCCTCGCCTCCGTGACCACCACCCGCCGCTCCGAGACGGCCTGGCTGTACGGGGGCGTCGGCCGGTTCTTCCCCGAGGCGCACGAGCGGTTCCGGGCCGGGGCGGGGCACGCGGAGGACCCGGTGGGGGCGTACGCGGCCCTCATGAACCACCCCGACCGGGCCGTACGGGAACGGGCGGCGGCCGACTGGTGCGCCTGGGAGGACGCCGTCCTGTCGACGGAGGGCATGGGGACCCCGTACACCGACCGCGTCGACGACGCCCGGCTCGGTTTCGTCCGGATCTGCTCCCACTACTTCGCGCACGGCGCCTTCCTGGAGGAGGGCGCCCTGATCCGGGACGCGCACCGGCTCGCCGGCATCCCCGGGGTGCTGATCCACGGGCGGCTCGACCTGGGCGGGCCGCTCACCACCGCCTGGGAGCTCGCCCGGGCCTGGCCGGACGCCGAGCTCCACGTGGTGGAGAAGGCCGGTCACCTGGGCGGCGACGAGACCCGGCGACTGATCGTGACCGCCCTGGAACGCTTCGCGGACGGTGATCCGGCCCGGTGACCCGGGCAGGTGACCCGGCCGGCGGTCCGGGCGGGTGACCCGGCCGGCGGTCCGGCCGGGTGATCCGGTCGGGCGACTCCGCCGGGCGGGGCGGGCCGTCCGGCGGGATCATCGAAGCATGGGCCCGGGTCCGCGCCCCGGGCAGGAGGTGGAGCCCGATGCGAAAGCCGCGAAAGCCGCGAAGGACGGGAAAACGTCCGGGAATTGAGAATTCCAGATGTCATTCCTGTTCAGGGTGACATGAATTGCGCCGGACGTGTTCACAGAAGGCCCTCGCGATGGCTAACTTCCCCTCAACCTCGTCCCCATCGGGAAGGACTTCTGTGAACGCATCGCAGCGTCGTGCCGCGGCCATCCTCGCCGCGGCGGCCCTCGCCACCCCCCTGGTCCTCGCCTCGCCGGCCACCGCCGTGAAGGACCCCGCCGCCGCGCCGGCCCGGGACGCGGCGAAGCTGTCGAAGAAGCTGGTCCGGGAGACCACGGGCAAGGACGCCTTCAGGCACCTGCAGAAGTTCCAGGCGATAGCCGACGCGTCCGGCGGTCACCGCGCGGCCGGCTCGCCCGGCCACGACGCCTCGGCCGCGTACGTGTACGCGCAGCTCAAGAAGGCCGGCTACAACGTCTCGTACGAGAAGTTCGACTTCGTCTACACCGAGACCCTCGCCGAGAAGGCCTCCGTCGTCGGCGCCGCGCCCCGCGCGTTCGACATCAAGGCGATGACGTACACGAAGTCCACCCCGGTCGGCGGCATCACCGCCGCCCTGGCCGCCGTCCCGGTCGACGCCGACGGCACCACCGGCTGCGAACCGGGCGACTTCGCCTCCTCCTCCTTCACCGGCAAGATCGCCCTGATCAAGCGCGGCGGGTGCAGCTTCGCGGCCAAGCAGGAGAACGCCGCCGCGGCCGGCGCCGCCGGCGCGATCGTCTACAACAACACCGCGGGCGTCCTCTCCGGCACCCTCGGCGAGCCGGCCGCGGGCAAGATCCCGACCGGCGGCATCACCCAGGCCGAGGGCGAGAAGCTCGCCGCGGAGCTCGCCGCCGGACCGGTGAACCTCTCCTTCGAGATCCGCCAGCTCCAGGAGGAACGTTCCACCAACAACGTCATCGCGGAGACCAAGGGCGGCAACGCCGCCAACACCGTGATGCTCGGCTCGCACCTCGACTCCGTCACCGCCGGCCCCGGCATCAACGACAACGGCTCCGGCTCCGCCGGCCTCCTCCAGGCCGCCCTGGAGCTCGCCGAGTCGAAGGCGAAGGTCCGCAACAAGGTCCGCTTCGCCTGGTGGTCCGCGGAGGAGAACGGCCTCCTCGGCTCCGAGCACCACGTCGCCAACCTGACGGAGCTCGACAAGAAGGAGATCAAGCTCTACCTCAACTTCGACATGATCGCCTCGCCGAACTACGGCCTGTTCGTGTACGACGGCGACAACTCGGACAACGTCGGCGAGGGCCCCGGCCCCGAGGGCTCCGCGCAGCTGGAGCGCGACATCACCGACTTCATGGACAAGCAGGGGCTGCCGCACGAGGGCACCGACTTCACCGGCCGCTCCGACTACGGCCCGTTCATCGAGGTCGGCATCCCGTCCGGCGGCACCTTCACCGGCGCCGAGGGCATCAAGACCGCCGCGCAGGCCGCCAAGTTCGGCGGTGAGGCCGGGGTCGCCTACGACGTGAACTACCACGCGGCGGGCGACGACATCACCAACGTCAACATGACCGCCTTCGACGCCAACATCGACGTCATCGCCAACGCCGTGGGCACCTACGCCCACGACATCTCCTCGCTGCGCAAGCCGGTCGTCTCGGTGCCGACCGAGGGCGACGCGGGCAGCGGCGGCGGCCTGCACGACGACCACCACGAGGTCACCGAGTAACCACCGCCTCCGGCGGGCGGGGGCCCCCTTCCCGGGGAGCCCCCGCCCGCACGACCCCCCTATGCCGGTTGTGCGGCGTTCTGTCCCGGCATCCCGTCGGCTCCGCGTGGCTGCGCCGGGAGCCGTGCGCCCGGTAGGCTTTCCGTGTGATCTTCAAGCGCATCGGAAACGGCAGGCCGTATCCCGACCACGGCCGGGAAAGCACCCGGCAGTGGGCGGACGTCGCCCCGCGCCCGGTCCGCCTCGACCAGCTCGTCACCACCAAGGGCCAGCTGGACCTGGAGACCCTGCTCGCCGAGGACTCCACCTTCTACGGCGACCTCTTCGCGCACGTCGTGAAGTGGCAGGGCGACCTCTACCTCGAGGACGGACTGCACCGCGCCGTCCGCGCGGCCCTCCAGCAGCGCCAGGTGCTCCACGCCCGGGTGCTGGAGCTCGACTGACCCGCCCCCGGAGGGTGCCGCGCCTGATCCTTTCGGGCGCAGTTCACGCCCATCCGGCCGCGATCACATGATCATCAAGTAGGCATCGCGCACGGGCGGCATTACGCTGCGCCCATGAGCATGCTCACTCCCCCCGGCATGGGCGGAAAGTACCGCATCACGGGGGATGTCTACCCGCGCATGCGCCGACCCCACCGCCGGCGCAGGATCGTCCTGGCCTCCGCCGCCGCCGTGGTCGTGCTCGGCGCGGCCGGCTGGGGCACGCTCCAGCTCGTCGACGTCTTCTCCGGCGGCGACGACACCCGGAAGACCGCCGCGGGCAAGCAGGCCGACTGCAAGCCCTCGCCCAGCCCCGCTCCGGCCGCCAAGCTGCCCAAGCCCGCCCAGGTCACGGTGAACGTCTACAACGCGACCCCGCGCAGCGGACTCGCCAAGGCCACCGCCGACGAGCTGAAGAAGCGCGGCTTCACCATCGGCAAGGTGGGGAACGCGCCGGCCGCCTACGACAAGAAGGTCGCCGGCTCCGGGCTGCTGCTCGGCGCCCCGGCCGCCGCCAAGGGCGCCTTCGCCGTCCTCGGCACCCAGCTCGCGGGCACCACGACGAAGGTCGACGCCCGCACCACGGCGGACGTCGACCTGATCATCGGGACGGCCTTCAAGGCCCTGTCGCCCAAGGCGACGGCCGACAAGGCGCTGCTCGTGCTCAACAAGCCCAAGCCGGTGCCGGGCCGCTGCTGAGTCCTGCGGGCGACCGCTACTCGGCGGTGCCGTACATGCGGTCGCCGGCGTCGCCCAGGCCCGGGACGATGTAGCCGTGCTCGTTGAGCCGCTCGTCGACCGAGGCCGTCACGACGGTCACCGGCGTGCCCGCGAGCTCGCGCTCCATGACCTCGACGCCCTCCGGGGCGGCGAGCAGCACCACGGCCGTCACGTCGTCCGCGCCGCGCCGGATCAGCTCCTGGATCGCCGCGACCAGCGTGCCGCCGGTCGCCAGCATCGGGTCGAGCACGTACACCTGGCGGCCGGACAGGTCCTCCGGCATCCGGGTGGCGTAGGTCGACGCCTCCAGCGTCTCCTCGTTGCGGATCATGCCCAGGAAGCCGACCTCGGCGGTCGGGAGCAGCCGGACCATGCCGTCCAGCATGCCGAGCCCGGCGCGCAGGATCGGGACGACCAGCGGGCGCGGGTACGACAGCTTCACGCCGGTCGTCGGCGTGACGGGGGTCTCGATGTCGACCTGCTCGGTGCGCACGTCCCTGGTCGCCTCGTAGGCGAGCAGCGTGACCAGCTCGTCGGCGAGCCGGCGGAAGGTCGGGGAGTCCGTGCGCTTGTCGCGCAGCGTGGTGAGCTTGTGGGCGACCAGCGGGTGATCGACGACGTGGAGACGCATGACTCCACAGTAGCCCGCCGCACACCGGCCCCCGTCCACCGCCGGTCCCGGCCCGTCACGGCCGTCCCACCGGCCCCCTGCCCCTCACCGGCCGCGTCGCCCCGCGGCCGTCCCGCCGGCCCCCGGGGCACCACCGGGCGCGTCCCACCACTGGCCCCGACCCGGGGCGCTGCGGCAAGGTGGGGGCACAGGGACCCAGCGATGGGGTGGTGTGGCCGATGCCCGACCCGAAGAACACATCCGGCCAGGACCGGGCCGAAACGGAGCCCCGGGCGCCGGAGACACAGCCGGAGACCGACGCGGAGCGCCGCAGGCGCCGCGCCCAGTTCCTCCGCGAGCTGGGCGAGGCCAAGGCGCTGCGCGACCGCGTCCAGCCGCGGCGCGCCCGGGCGGCCCGGATGAGACAGGCCATGCGGATGCGGACCTTCCGCTGGTGAGGCCCGGGGGGACCCGGCGGGGTCCGGCGGAATCCGGTGCGGCCCGGCGGGATCCGGTGGGGCCCGCCCGTGCGACGGGCGGGTGCCCTCCGTGCGCCGCGAATGCGCCCCCTCCGTGCGCCGGGGTCGTACGCCCACCCGAACGCGGTGTGGTTCAGACTGATGCACGACGCAAGAGCCGAAGACCTCTCCTGAGGCCGTCGTTTCTGTCACGATGCCGATTGGGCGGGGCTCAGGAGCGCGCCGCCGGATCATCACACCTCTGATCAGTGGGAGAGTCAGGTGTACTTCGCCGCACTGCTCGCGCGCACCGAAGACGGGTGGGAAGCGAGCGATACGGAGCTCGACGACGTGGAGACGCTGGCGGACCTGGCCGATCTGGCCCGCGAAGCGGCGGCCGACGAGGGGGAGACCGTTCTCGTCTTCATCGAGCAGGAGGACGCGTGGTTCGGCATCGTCCGCGTGGACGGGGAGGACGACCCCCGGGTCTACGTCTCCAACGCGGCGGCCGCGAACCGCTCCTCGTACGGGGAGATCCTCGTCTCGGAACTGCTCGGCGACGACGACCCGGACAGTGAGCTCGACGAACTCGACCGGCTCGCGGCCCTGGACGGCACCGAGGAAGGCGAACCGGAGCACGCGGCCGGCGGGGACGAGGACGACGCCGCCGCGGGCAGCGCCGGGATCGCGCCGGCCGGACCGCTCGGCGAGGGCCGGATCCTCGCCGACCTCGGCCTGTCCGAGCGGGACCTCCTCGCCCTGACCGACGACGCCCTCGGGGAGATCGCCGACGCCATCGGCGCCTCCGACATCCTGGAGGCCGTCCGCTAGTGCCGTCCGCAGTGCCCGGCCCCGTGCCGGATCTTTGGCGGGACGCCATGCGCCTCGCCCTCGCCGAGGCCGCCGCGGCCGTGCCGGCCGGTGACGTACCGGTCGGCGCGGTCGTGCTCTCCCCGTCCGGCGAGCTCCTCGCCCGCGGCCGCAACGAGCGGGAGGCGACCGGCGATCCGACCGCCCACGCGGAGGTCCTGGCACTGCGCCGGGCCGCCGCCGCCACCGGCGAGTGGCGGCTGACCGGCTGCACCCTCGTCGTGACCCTGGAGCCCTGCGTGATGTGCGCGGGCGCGCTGGTCCAGTCCCGGGTCGAGCGGGTCGTCTACGGCGCCGACGACGAGAAGGCCGGCGCCGCCGGCTCCCTCTGGGACCTGGTCCGCGACCGCCGCCTCAACCACCGCCCGGAGGTCGTCAGGGGCGTCCTCGGGGACGAGTGCGCCGAGCAGCTCACCGGCTTCTTCCGCAGCCGCTCTCCCCTGCCGTGACCTGCGGCGGACCCGTCCGCCGATACGGATTTCATCGCTGAGCGACTTTGGGCTAAGCTCTCTCTCGGTAGCGTGTCCGAGCGGCCGAAGGAGCTCGCCTCGAAAGCGAGTGTGGCGCAAGTCACCGAGGGTTCAAATCCCTCCGCTACCGTTGAAGACGCCCCTCCGCCAGGCAACTGGCCGGAGGGGCGTTCTGCATGCCCGCGGGGACGGGCGGGGGTCAGTAGTACGCGCGCATGATCTCGGTGGCCCACTCCGGCTGGGTGGTGGCCCCGCGCGGCCCGAACTCGGCCATGTACGGCTTGATGTCGAGCACCGGGGTGCCGTCGACCGCGTCCAGGCCCTCCACGTGGACGTCACGGCCGTCGACGCGCAGCAGCCGGCAGCGGGAGACGCCGAGCCGGTTGGGGCGGTTCTTGCCGCGCTGGGCGAAGATGCCGACGAGGGGCCAGTCGGTGTTGCCGCGCGGGTGCCGGGCGCCGGTCTCCACCTTCCCCACCGGCACCCGGTCGAAGTGGTAGACGACCTCGACGTGCGAGAAGGCGTCCAGGCCCGCCAGGGCCTCCGGTGCGAAGCGGTCGTCCAGCCGGATCACCGCCGCCACCCCGCCCCACTTGTCGTCCCGGACCTCCGCCCGGCCGCCGACCACCCGGCCGACCGGAGCCGAGACGACCTCCACGGGGCTGCTGCTCTCGGACATGCGCCGCACCTTTCGCGAGACGGGGACGATCACGAGCCACCGTACGACGGACGGGGCGTGAGGGGGCGTCATGCGAGAGAGGAGGGCGGACCCTCCCGGCGTGAAGGAAGAGGCCGGGGGGAGCGGCATCGGGGGGACAAGCCGCTCCCCCCGATGAGAACCGGTCCGACAAGTCCTGCGCCGCGGTCAGGGGGGAAGCTCGCGGCGCGGACCCCGCAGTGCGGGCCGGTTCCATGCGCCCCGCGGATTCCTGCCAGATCCGCCGGGCTCGACATCCATCCTGCTCCCCCCTCACCCGCCCGGGGGACGGCGAAAGACCCCGAAGACCGGGTCCTTGGTCCATAAAGGCTCGGTTAGAGTGGGCCACCGCCGAGGCGGGGTCGCGGTACGGGGAGGGTGAGGGCGGATGTCCCAGGCGAGGAAGTTCGCGGTCTACGCGTTCGGGGTCTTCGTGCTGTACGCGATCATCACGTCCCCCGACCGTTCCGCCGAACTGGTCCAGATAGGGTTCGAGGGCCTTTCCGGCGCCGCCAAGGGCGTCGGCGAGTTCATGACCGAACTCATCAATTAGGAGCCCTCCGTGATCCGCCATCTGGTCCTCTTCAAGCTCAACGAGGGCGTCGAGCGCGACGAGCCGCGCGTCGTCGCCGGCGTCGAGGCGTTCCGCGCGCTCGGCGGGCAGATCCCCGAGCTGCGCTTCTGGGAGTGCGACTGGAACGTGTCGGACCGGCCGATCGCCTACGACTTCGCGATCAACTCGGCCGTCGAGGACCTGGAGGCGCTCCAGCGCTACCTGGACCACCCGGCCCACCAGGCGGGCGTCGCGCTGTGGCGCGAGTTCTCCACCTGGGTGATCGCGGACTACCCCTTCTAGGGGCCGTTCGCCGCCCTCCGGGGCCCCTTTTCCGGCGCACTCCTCCGAGACCCCCCGCCCGTACGGGCGGGGGGTCTCGCGCGTTGCCGCCCGGCGCCGCTCCGGCCTCCGGTTCGTCGTCCACCATGCCTTCAACACGTGGTTATGCGGTGCTTGCACACAGTGGACATGTCTTGTGATGCTATGACCGCTTTTGATGGATGACTTGACCGTTTGACCGTAGTTGTCCCAGTCGACCAGCTACACCAGCCAAAGGGGTGGCGTGAACGTGCCGGCCAGTACAGCGCCTCAGGTCCCGCCCCAGCACGAGGCGGGCGGGGCCGCGGACACCCCGCGCCCCCGGGACCGGAGCAGCCGCGGCGCCGACACCCGCGCGCTCACCCAGGTGCTGTTCGGGCAGCTCAAGGACCTGGAGCCGGGAACCCCCGAGCACGACCGGGTGCGCGGGGCCCTCATCGAGGCCAACCTGCCGCTCGTGCGGTACGCGGCGGCCCGCTTCCGCTCCCGCAACGAGCCGATGGAGGACGTCGTCCAGGTCGGCACGATCGGCCTGATCAACGCGATCGACCGGTTCGACCCCGAGCGGGGCGTGCAGTTCCCGACCTTCGCCATGCCCACCGTGGTCGGCGAGATCAAGCGGTACTTCCGCGACAACGTCCGCACCGTCCACGTGCCGCGCCGGCTGCACGAGCTGTGGGTGCAGGTGAACGGCGCCACCGAGGACCTGACGACGGCGCACGGGCGCTCCCCCACCACCGCCGAGATCGCCGAGCGGCTGCGGATCGGCGAGGACGAGGTGCTCGCCTGCATCGAGGCCGGACGGTCGTACCACGCCACCTCCCTGGAGGCCGCGCAGGAGGGCGACGGGCTGCCCGGACTGCTCGACCGGCTCGGCTACGAGGACCCGGCGCTCGCCGGCGTCGAACACCGCGACCTGGTCCGGCACCTGCTCGTCCAGCTCCCCGAGCGGGAGCAGCGGATCCTGATGCTGCGTTACTACAGCAACCTGACCCAGTCCCAGATCAGCCAGGAGCTCGGGGTCTCGCAGATGCACGTGTCAAGGCTCCTCGCCCGCAGCTTCGCCCGCTTGAGATCCGCAAACAGAATCGAGGCGTGACCGGAACGGGTAGACCGGTTCGGAGCGGTTTCCGGCGTCCCAAATGCCGTACACCCCTTGTTTCCTGCGGATATGCGCCCCCTTCTTGTCGACAAGTCACTACAGCGTGTTGCCGACATGTGACATTCTGCTGGGGACGCGTTTGCCGCAGCCCCACGGCCGGTATTGAGGTGGAAGCTGCGTTCCTCCGATGGTCGCGGCCCACCGCGACCGTCCGCGACCTCCAGGGGGTGGCATGTCCGCAGATCAGGGCAGCTCGAAGGTGCTCACGCTCACGCCCGTGCCGGTCCTCGTGCCCGAGCCCGTGCCCGCGCAGAAGACGGCGACGACGGCGGCCGAGAGCGAGACGCTCCCGCCGGTCTCCGCGGCCTCCCCGCCGCCCGCCGTCGCCCCGGAGTCCCTCGACACCCGCACCCTCTCCCGCTCCCTGTTCCTGCGGCTGCGCGCCCTCGACACCGAGGGCGCCGCGGCCGACAGCCCGGAGCGGACCTACGTCCGCGACACCCTCATCGAGCTGAACCTGCCGCTCGTGCGGTACGCGGCGGCCCGCTTCCGCTCGCGCAACGAGCCGATGGAGGACATCGTCCAGGTCGGCACCATCGGCCTGATCAAGGCGATCGACCGCTTCGACTGCGAACGGGGCGTGGAGTTCCCGACGTTCGCCATGCCGACCGTCGTCGGCGAGATCAAGCGCTTCTTCCGCGACACCTCGTGGTCGGTGCGGGTGCCGCGCCGGCTCCAGGAGCTGCGGCTCGCCCTCACCAAGGCCAGCGACGAGCTCGCCCAGAAGCTCGACCGCTCGCCGACCGTGCCCGAACTCGCCGCCGTCCTCGGGGTGTCGGAGGAGGACGTCGTCGACGGCCTCGCGGTGGGCAACGCGTACACGGCCTCCTCGCTCGACTCGCCCTCCCCGGAGGACGACGGCGGCGAGGGCTCCCTCGCGGACCGCCTCGGCTACGAGGACGCGGCCCTGGAGGGCGTCGAGTACCGCGAGTCCCTGAAGCCGCTGCTCGCCAAACTCCCGCCCCGGGAGCGGCAGATCATCATGCTCCGCTTCTTCGCGAACATGACCCAGTCGCAGATCGGCGAGGAGGTCGGCATCTCGCAGATGCACGTCTCCCGGCTGCTGACCCGCACCCTCGCCCAGCTCCGCGAGGGCCTGATCTCCGACTGACTTCCGCAAAGGCGCCCCTCGGTGACGGTGCGTCAGTCACACTGGGGCGCATGAGGCGCAGGAAGCAGCCGGTACTCGTGGCGGTGGCGCTCTGCCTCGGCGGAGCGCTCACCGCCTGCGGAGGCGGAGACGGCGAGGGGTTCACGGCGGTCGGCGCCGGTCCCTCGCCCGGCGGCGCGGTCGGGCCCTCGGGCGCGGTCACCCTGGTCCCGCTGGACACCCCCACGGCGAGCGGCACCATCTCCAGCACCTCGTCCCCGCCCCCGGCGCCCGGGACGCCGGCCACGTCCGCCCCGGCCGACCCGGCCCCCTCGCCCTCCCTCACGACCGGCGCGGGCACGGGCACCGGCACCGGCACGGTTTCCCGGCCCGGCGCGGGCTCCGGGACCGGTACGGGCGGTGGCGCGGGCGGCGGTACGGGCTCCTCCGGCGGTTCCGGAGGGGGTACGCCGTCGGGTACGCCGTCCGGCGGTTCCCCGGGCGGCGGCGGCTCGCCGTCCGGCGCGACCCCGAGCCCGCCCCGTACCCCCGGCGCCACGTCCGCGCCCGCCACCCCCACCCCCCGGCCGACCACCGGCACCCCCGCGCCCGGTCCCGCCGTGCTCGCCGTCTCCGCGCCGGTCACCGCCGACGCCGACCGGCGCTGGTGCGAGCGGGTCACGGTGACCTTCGAGAACACCGGGGGCTCCCCCGTCACCTCCGGCACCGCCACCTTCGCCACCCACGTCATCGGCGCGCTCGGCCTCGACTGGGGCACGGTCACCACCACCCAGCCGCTGCCGGTCCCGATCGCCGCCGGGGCGGCGCGGACGCGGACGTACACGGTGTGCGTGGACTCCTGGCGGGTGCCGCTCGGCATGCGCGTCGACACCCGCGAGGTGACCGCTAGCTGGCGGTGAGCCCGTACCGCACCCCGGTCAGCTCCTCGGAGAGGTCCCACAGGCGGCGGCCCGTCTCCGGGTCGGCCGCCGCGGCGGAGGGCCGCACCCCGGCCCCCGGCCCCGCCGCCCCGTCCCTCGCCCAGCGCAAGCGGCAGCTCGTCGCGACCGAGCTGACCGAGACCGCGCTCCAGCTCTTCGCGCACAGGGGCTTCGAGGCCGTCACGGTCGACGAGGTCGCCACCGCCGCCGGCGTCTCCAAGCGGACCTTCTTCCGCTACTTCGCCTCCAAGGAGGACGTGGTCGTCCAGTTCCTCGCCGGGATGGGCGCCGACATGCGGGCGGAGCTGGCCGCCCGGCCGGCCGGGGAGCGGCCCTCGGCCGCGCTGCTGAGCGCCGTCTCCGTGCCGCTCGCCGCCTGCGGCGACCACGCCGAGCGGACCCTGCCCGTGGTCCGGCTGATCCTGCGGACGCCCGCGCTGCTCGCCCGCTTCCTGGAGCACGAGGCGGGCTGGCGGGAGGAGCTGGCCGAGGAGCTCGCGCGCCGGCTCGGGACCGACCCGGCGGAGCTGTACCCGGCGCTCGCGGCGGGCATGGCGCTCACCGCCTTCGAGACGGTGCTGTGCCGGTGGAGCGAGGACGCCGGGGGGCCCGATCCGCTCGTCCTCATCGCGCGGGCCTTCGAGCTGCTGGCCCCGGCGCTGGACTCCGTACCGGGGTGAACGCGGGAGGGGCCGGCTCCGTACGGGTACGGAACCGGCCCCTCCGACGTGCGGGGACAGCGGGTCAGGCGACGGCGAGCCAGACGACGGCCGCCACCACCACGATCGCGGCGATCACGCCGGCGATCACGCCGACGCGCGGACCGGCCGAGGCCGCCGCGGCCTGCTGCGGCTGGTGCTGGGGGCCCTCGTCGACGAAGGCGCGGAACATCTGGGTGCTGCCGGCGGGGTCGTAGCCCTCGGGGCCCTGGGCGCCCTGGCCGTACGGTGCTTGCGGGTTGTGTGCCATGGGCCAGGACCCTAGCGAAAGCCGGGTGGGGGGCCCAAGCCCCGGCACCCCGCCGCCGCCCGACCTCCACCGCACCTCCGCTTTGCCGATTCTTTAGCACCGTTTGACCGATTTAGTTTGCCTGGAGCAACCATCCATCTCTATGGTTGCCCTAAGCAACAAGTTGGGACAGGGGGCGCGAGATGGAAGCGCGGAACCGCTACGAGGAGCTCGCCCGCGCGGTGAGCGCGTTCGGGGCGGTGAAACGCGGCCTCGCCCGCGTCCTCCCCGGTGACTGCCAGGGAGCCTCCGCGGCCGTGCTCGCCCTGCTCAAGCACCACGACGACATGCGGATGAGCCGGCTGGCCGAGCTCATGGCCGTGGACATGTCGGTGTGCAGCCGCCACGTGGCGCACACCGTGGACCGCGGCTGGGTCGAGCGCCTGCCCGACCCCGGCGACGGCCGCTCCCGCATCCTGCGGCTCACCCCCGCGGGGGTCGCGATGCTCGCCGAACTCGACCGGCGGGTGACCGAAGCCTTCACCCACCACCTCGCGGAGTGGTCCGACGACGACGTCGCACTGCTCACCACCCTGCTCGCCCGACTCCGCGACTCCTTCGGGGACTGCCGGGCCCTTCACGCCTGACCGCGCCGACCGCGCGCGAGCCCGCCCGACCACGCTCGAAACCAGAGGAATCCCACTTCATGGCTACGACCACGCCCGACACCGGTGTGCGGGGCGCCCCGGCCGCCGGATCCGGAGACCCCGCCGCTCCGATGACGCACCGTCAGATCATGGAGGCGCTCTCCGGGCTGCTGCTCGGCATGTTCGTCGCCATCCTGTCCTCGACGATCGTCTCCAACGCCCTCCCGCAGATCATCACCGACCTGGGCGGCGGCCAGTCCGCCTACACCTGGGTCGTCACCGCGACCCTGCTCGCGATGACCGCCACCACCCCGCTCTGGGGCAAGCTGGCCGACCTCTTCTCCAAGAAGCTGCTCATCCAGATATCCCTGGCCATCTACGTGGCCGGCTCGATCGTCGCCGGCCTCTCCCAGTCCACCGGCATGCTCATCGCCTGCCGCGTGGTCCAGGGCGTCGGCGTCGGCGGCCTCACCGCCCTCTCGCAGATCATCCTCGCCGCGATGATCTCCCCCCGCGAGCGCGGCCGGTACAGCGGCTACCTCGGCGCGGTCTTCGCCGTCGCCACCGTCGGCGGCCCGCTGCTCGGCGGCGTCATCACCGACACCGAGTGGCTCGGCTGGCGCTGGTGCTTCTACGTCGGCGTGCCGTTCGCGGTCATCGCCCTGATCGTGCTCCAGAAGACCCTCAAGCTGCCCGTCGTGAAGCGCGAGGTCAAGGTCGACTGGGCGGGCGCCTTCTTCATCAGCGCCGCCGTCTCCCTGCTCCTCGTCTGGGTCACCTTCGCCGGTGACAAGTACGACTGGATGTCCTGGCAGACCGTGGCCATGGTCGGCGGATCGGTCCTGCTCGGCGCGGTCTTCGTGCTCGTCGAGTCCAAGGCGTCCGAGCCGATCATCCCGCTGCGCCTCTTCCGCAACCGGACCATCACCCTGGCCTCGCTCGCCTCGCTCTTCGTCGGCGTCGCGATGTTCGCCGGCACGGTCTTCTTCAGCCAGTACTTCCAGCTGGCCCGGGGCGAGTCGCCGACCATGTCCGGCGTCCTCACCATCCCGATGATCGCCGGCCTCTTCGTCTCCTCGACCGTCTCCGGCCAGGTCATCACCAAGACCGGCCGCTGGAAGGCCTGGCTGGTCAGCGGCGGCGCGCTCGCCACCGCCGGCCTCGGCCTCCTCGGCACCCTGCGGTACGACACCCCGTACTGGCACACCGCCCTCTTCATGGCGGTCCTCGGCCTCGGCCTCGGCATGATGATGCAGAACCTGGTGCTCTGCACGCAGAACCAGGTCGCCCCGTCCGACCTCGGCGCCGCCTCCTCCGTCGTCACCTTCTTCCGCTCCCTCGGCGGCGCGATGGGCGTCTCGGCGCTCGGCGCGGTCATGGCCCACCGGGTCACCGACTACGTCAAGGAGGGCCTGGCCGAGCTCGGTCCGAAGGCCGCGGGAGCGCTGGGCCAGGGCGGCACCGGCGGCGCCATCCCCGACGTGGACAAGCTGCCCGCCCCGATCCGCACGGTGGTGGAGAGCGCGTACGGACACGGCGTCGGCGACGTCTTCCTCTACTCGGCGCCGTTCGCGCTGCTCGCCTTCCTGGTGACGCTCTTCATCAAGGAGGTCGCGCTGAAGAGCAGCACGGTCACGCCGGAGGAGGCCTAGAAAGGACTCCCGGCCGCGCTTCGAGCGGAGGCGCGGCCGGGACGGGACGGAGCGGCGGGCAGGGGACGGCCCGCCGCTCCGTCATGCTTCCGGGGCCCCGTCGGTTCCCCGCGCTTCCGGCGCCCCCTCGGCCTCTCCGGTCTCCCGGGCCCCCTCGGCCCCTCCGGTCTCTCCGGCCTCCCGGGCTCCCTCGGTCTCTCCGGTCTCCCGGGTCTCCCGCACGACCATCACCTCGATGCCGGCCACCAGGAGGTCCAGCGCGAAGGCGAAGTCCCGGTCCCAGATGTCGCTGACCGAGCCGTGCGAGGCCCGCTCGTCGAGCAGGTCCACCATCGGCTGCAACGACTCCATGAAGGCGGGGTCGTCCCGGAACGCCTTGATCGACGCGCCGTAGAAGTCGTCCGAGTCCATCCCGGCCTCGGCGGCGCGCCGCCCGAACTGCGCCTCGATCGTCCCGTAGCCGTACACGAACTGGAAGACGGCCGACATCGCGCTCGGCCGCCGGCTCAGCGGCAGGCCGGTCGCGGCGATCGTCTCCTGGATCTTCGCGCCGACGGCGATCGCGTTCGGCCCGATGTTCAGGTACTGGCCCGCGCACGGCGACATCCACGGGTGGCGGACCAGCATCCGGCGGTACTGGAGGGCGAGGGTCCGCAGGCGCTCCCGCCAGTCCCGGCCCTCGTCGACCGCGGCCAGGCCGATCTCGCCGTACACGGTGTCGATCGCGTACTCGATGATGTCGTCCTTGGTGTCCACGTACCAGTACAGGGACATCGCGGTGACGCCCAGCTCGGCGGCGAGCCGGCGCATCGACAGCTTGGCGAGCCCGTCCCGGTCGAGCATCCGGACCGAGGCGGCCACGATCCTGTCCCGGTCGAGCCCGGCCGGACCGCCGCCGGTACGGGCGGCCCGCCGCTCCAGCCAGACGCTGGAACCCGCCGGGTTCCTGTCCCGGTCCGCGGCCTTGACCATGCGGTTCCTCCGTCCGTCGGCGCTCGTGACCATGCTAGGCAGCGGTGACGGACTCGGGTGCCGCGGGCTGCTCCGCCCGCTCCGTCCGCTCCGCCCGCCGCAGCAGGAAGGCGGCGAGGAGACCGCCGACGAGGACGGCGACCGCACCGACCAGCTGGCTCGTCTGGAGCCCGGAGGCGAAGGCGTCGGAGATCCGCGCCCGCTCGGCCTCGTCGCCGGCGGCCGCGAGGGCCGCCGGGAGGGAGGCGGCGGTGACGGTGACGAGGGCGGCGAAGCGGGCGTTGAGGACCGCGCCGAGGACGGCGACGCCGAGGCCGTTGCCGAACTCGGCGAGGGTGCCGTTGACGCCCGCGCCCACGCCCGCCTTCTCCGGCGGGATCGCGCTCATGATCGCGTTGGCCATGGCCGGGTTGGAGACGGCGAGGCCGACGCCCATGAGGACCAGGCCGAGCAGCATCCCCCAGTAGGTGCCGTCCGAGCCGCCGCCGATCAGGGCGATCGAGGCGAGGCCGGCCGCGACCAGCGTCATGCCGACCGTCACGGTGAGCGGGGTGCCGAGCCTCATCACGATCCGCGGGCCGATGCCGCTGAGGTTGAGGAGGACGACGGTCAGCGCCAGCGGCGCCATCCGCAGCCCGGCCTCCAGCGGCTCGTACCCGAGCACGAACTGGAGGTGCTGGGTCAGCAGGAACATCGAGCCGCCCATCCCGAACATCACCAGGATGGCGCCGGCGACCGCGCCCACGAACTTCTGGTTGCGGAAGAAGTGCATGTCGAGCATCGGGTACGGGGTGCGCAGCTCCCACAGCGCGAACGCGGCAAGCACCACGACGCCGATCGCGGCCGGGACCAGCACCTCGGTGGAGGTCCAGCCGTGCTCCGGGCCGGTGATGATCGCGTACACGGCGGCGGTCATGCCGATGGTGGAGAGCAGCGCGCCGAGCAGGTCGGGGCGGTCGCCCTGGGGGTTCTTCGACTCGGGGACCAGCTTGAGGACGGCGACGAGGCCGACCACGGCCACCGGGATGTTGATCAGGAAGATCATCCCCCACCAGAAGTGGTCGAGGATCACGCCGCCGATCAGCGGTCCGGCGGCGAAGCCGAGCGAGCTGACGGTGGCCCAGAGCGCGATGGCCTTCACGCGCTCGGAGTCGTCGAAGATCTGCATGACGACGGCGAGCGTGGTGGTCATGAGCAGCGCGCCGCCGACGCCCATGCCCGCGCGGGCGGCGATCAGCTGGCCGGAGGAGCCGGCGAGGCCGGCGGCGAGCGAGCCGAGGCCGAAGAGCGCGAGGCCGACGGCGAGGAGCTTCTTGCGGCCGTAGCGGTCGGCCGCGTTGCCCGCGGTCAGGAGCAGGCCGGACTGGACGAGCGAGTAGGCGTTGATCATCCACTGGATGTCGCTGGTGGAGGCGTGCAGCTCCGTGGTCAGCGAGGGGATGGCGACGCTGAGGACGGTGTTGTCGAGGAGCACGGTGAGCTGGGCGAGACAGATGACGCCGAGGATCAGCCAGCGCTGGGGATGGCCGCCGGTCGGCGTGGCCGCCGGCGAGGGCGTGGCCGGGGGCGTGGCCGTCATGGAAGCTCCTTATACGGTGTACGAGGGTGCCGGGCTCGTACACCGTACAAGAGCTCTCGTACGCCGTATAGCGATTTTTGCCGGGGCGGCTACTTCGGGCTGGTCAGGTCGTAGAAGGTCGCTCCGCCGACGGTGGTGGCGGTGAAGTTCTCCTGCACCCAGGCGGTGATGGCGGAGCCGCTGCCCATGCCGCCTCCCATGCCGCCGCCTCCGCCCGTGCCGCCTCCGCCGATGAAGTAGTGGATCCTCCCGTCGGCGACGTACCGCTGGAACTCGGCGAGGGTCGGGGACGGGTCGCTGCCGTTGAAGCCGCCGATCGCCATCACGGGCTTCTCGGTGGCGAGCTGGTAGCTCGCCGCGTTCTGGGCGCCGATCGCGGCGGCGGCCCAGGTGTACGCGTCGGCGTCCCGGAGCAGCTTCGCCTTGGCCTCGGCGCCGACGCTGGCGCCGTTGAGGAGACCGCCGAGGCCGCCGCCGGCCATGCCGCCGCGCTCGCCGGAGCCGGGCATCCCGCCGGTCTGGCCCATGGGGGGCTGCTGCCCGCCCTGGTTCTGGCCGCCCTGGTTCTGGCCGCCTTGGTTCTGGCCGCCTTGGTTCTGGCCGCCGCCAGGGAAGCCGTTCGGGGGCTGCATGCCGTTGGGGGGCTGCGTGCCGTTGGGGGGCTGCATGCCGTCGGCGCCCTGGCCGCCGCCGTCCATCCGTGTCATCCCGGGCGGCAGTTCGCCGCCGCCCGGGAACGCGCGGCCGCCGCCCGGTCCGCGACCGCGTCCGCCGAAGCCCGCGCCCGCCGGGCCCGCCGTGACGATGGAGCCCTGGTGGCCGGTGGACAGCGTCTCCAGGGTGTACGCGAACGGGCCCGCGAGTCCCGCCGCCAGACCGAGGCCCGCCAGCGCGAGGCCCGCCCGCCGGTCGACCCGGCCCGCGGCCGGCAGCCCCAGCGCGGCCACCGCGCCCGCGCCGAGCACCGCCCAGCGCAGCCACGGCAGGTGGTCCGGCGTACGGCCGAGCAGCACCCAGCCCCACCAGGCCGTCACGCCGGCCGCGACCGCGAGGCCGGCCGCGGCGGCGAACCGGGTCCGCTCCTCCCACAGGACCGCCGCGCCCATGCCGATCAGGGCGGCGAGGTACGGCGCCAGGGCCACCGTGTAGTACTCGTGGAAGATGCCGGCCATGAAGCTGAAGACGCCCAGCGTCATCAGCAGCGCCCCGCCCCACACCAGGAACGCGGCCCGGGCCGTGTCCGTGCGCGGCGCCCTCCGGGTGACGACGAGTCCGGCGACCAGCAGGAGCAGCGCGGCCGGCAGCAGCCAGGAGATCTGGCCGCCGACGGAGTCGTTGAACATGCGCAGCAGGCCGGTCTCGCCCCAGCGGCCGCCCTGGCCGCCGCCGGGGCCGCCCCCGCCGCCGACGCTGCCGACCTCGTCGCCGTTGATCCGGCCGAGGCCGTTGTAGCCGAAGGTCAGCTCCAGGAAGCTGTTGTTCTGCGAGCCGCCGACGTACGGGCGCGAGGCCGCCGGCCAGAGCTCGACGAGCGCGACCCACCAGCCGCCGGAGACGACCAGCGCGAGCCCGGCCAGGCCCAGTTGCCCGAACCGCCGCAGCGGCCGGACCGGGGCGCAGACCGCGTACACGAGCGCGAGCGGCGGCAGGATCAGGAACGCCTGGAGGGTCTTCGTCAGGAACGCGAGGCCGAACGCGATCCCGGCGCCCACCAGCCACTTCGTACCGCCCTCGGCCCGCTCCAGGGCCCGCAGCACCGCGTACCCGGCGACCGTCATGAGCAGCGCGAGCAGCGCGTCCGGGTTGTTGAAGCGGAACATCAGCGCGGCCACCGGGGTCAGCGCGAGCACCGTGCCCGCGAGCAGTCCGGCGCCCGCGCCGAAACGGCGGCGGACCGCCGCGTACAGCACGGCGACCGTGGCCGTGCCCATCAGCACCTCGGGCAGCAGGATCTGCCAGGAGCCGAGGCCGAAGAGGCGGACGGAGAGCGCCATCGGCCAGAGCGCGGCGGGCGGCTTGTCGACGGTGATGGCGTTGGCCGCGTCGAGGGAGCCGAAGAAGAACGCCTTCCAGCTCTCGGCGCCGGCCTGGACGGCCGCCGAGTAGAAGGAGTTGGCGTAGCCGGAGGCGGTCAGGTTCCAGAGGTAGAGCGCGGTGGTGGCGGCGAGCATGCCGAGGAGGGCCGGGCGTACCCAGCGGGCGTCCTCGGGCCGGCCGCGCCACAGCCGGGCGAGCCGGCCGGGCGTCGCCCCGGGGGCGGTGGGCGGATGCGGTGGGGTGGTCATCGGGGGTCCTCCGGAGCGGGCCGGCGGTCCGGGAAGACCCAGAGCCGGAAGAGCAGGAAGCGCAGCACGGTCGCGGCGAGGTTGGCGACGACGAGCACGGCGAGTTCGGTGGAGTGCGCCGGGTCGCCGGTCGCCGCGCCGAGCGCCGCGAGCGAGCCGCTGGTCAGGGCGAGGCCGATGGCGAAGACCACGAGCCCCTGCGCCTGGTGGCGGACGGCCCGGTCGCGGCCCCGCACGCCGAAGGTGAGCCGGCGGTTCGCGGCCGTGTTGGCGACGGCGGAGACGAGCAGGGCGGCGGCGTTGGCGGCCTGGGCTCCGGCGCCGAGCCGGAAGAGGGAGTAGAGCGCGAGGTAGCAGAGCGTGGAGAGCACGCCGACCACGCAGAAGCCGACGAGCTGGCGGGCGAGTCCGCCGGGGACCCCGGCGAGTTCGCGGTCGCGCGGGTCGTCGCCGAAGGGCCGGGCGAGCCGGTCCAGCGGCAGCGAGCCGGTGGCGAGCGCCCGCCCGACCCGCCACACGCCCTTCAGGTCGTCGGTGGCGGTCCGCACGATGTGCACGGACGAGTCGGGGTCGTCGACCCAGTCGACCGGCACCTCGTGGATCCGCAGCCCGGCCCGCTCGGCGAGGACCAGCATCTCGGTGTCGAAGAACCAGCCGGTGTCCTCGACCATCGGCAGGAGCCGTTCGGCGACCTCGCGCCGGATCGCCTTGAAGCCGCACTGGGCGTCGGAGAAGCGGGCGGCGAGCGAGCCGCGCAGGATCAGGTTGTAGGCGCGGGAGACGAACTCCCGCTTGGGCCCGCGCACCACCCGCGAGGAGCGGGTGAGCCGGGAGCCTATGGCGAGGTCGGAGTGGCCCGAGATCAGCGGCGCGACGAGCGGGAGGAGCGCGTTGAGGTCGGTGGACAGGTCCACGTCCATGTAGGCGAGGACGGGGGCGTCGGAGGCCGACCACACGGTCCGCAGCGCCCGGCCGCGGCCCTTCTGTTCGAGCCGTACGGACCGCACCTCGGGCAGCTCGGCGGCGAGGGCGGCGGCGAGGGCGGGCGTGGCGTCGGTGGAGGCGTTGTCGGCGACGGTGACGCGGAAGCCGTACGGGAAGGTGCGCTCCAGGTGCGCGTGGAGCCGGCGGACGCACGGCTCCAGGTCCTTCTCCTCGTTGTGGACGGGGATCACCACGTCCAGAACGGGCCGGCCCGCTTCGCTCGCCGGCAGGTGCTCCCGGGCGGGGAGGGTGCCGGGGGCCTGCGTCGCGGGCCCCGCGAGGGTGTGGGTTCGCATGCCCACGACCCTCGCCGGGCCCGCTGTCACGGCTGTGTGATCAGCCTGTGGTGCGCCTGTGAGTGCGCCTCCGCCGGGAGGGTCACCGAGAAGACGGTCCGGCCGGGGGCCGACGCGACCGTCACCTCGCCGCCGTGGGAGGTGACGACGGCCCGCACGATGGCGAGGCCGAGCCCGGTGGAACCGGCCTGCCGGGAGCGGGAGGCGTCGCCGCGGGCGAAGCGCTCGAAGACGGCGGGCAGCAGCTCGGGCGGGATGCCGGGTCCGTCGTCCTGGACCTCGACGACGACGGCCGTGCCCTCGGTCCGGACGCGGGCGGTGACGGTGGTCCCGGGCGGGGTGTGCGTCCGGGCGTTGGCGAGGAGGTTGAGCAGCACCTGCTGGAGCCGGGCGGCGTCGCCGCGGACGGGCGGCGGTCCGTCCTCCGCAGGCAGTTCGAGGCGCCAGTGGTGGTCGGGCCCGGCGGCGCGGGCGTCCCCGACGGCGTCCACGACGAGCGGGACGAGGTCCGTGCTCTCGTGCGCGAGGGGGCGGCCGGCGTCGAGCCGGGCGAGCAGCAGCAGGTCCTCGACCAGGCCCGTCATCCGGGTCGCCTCGGACTCGATCCGGCCGAGCGCGTGCCGGGTGTCGGGCCCGCACTCCTCCCGGCCGCGCCGGGTCAGTTCGGCGTAGCCGCGGATCGAGGCGAGCGGGGTGCGCAGTTCGTGGCTGGCGTCGGCGACGAACCGCCGGACGCGGGTCTCGCTCCGCTGGCGGGCGTCGAGGGCCTCGTGGACGTGGTCGAGCATCCGGTTGAGCGCGGCGCCGACCTGCCCGACCTCGGTCCGCGGGTCGGCCTCGGCCTCCGGGACCCGCTGGGGGAGCGCCACCTCGCCGCTGCGCAGCGGCAGCCGGGCGACCTGGGCGGCGGTGACGGCGACCCGGCGCAGCGGCCGCAGCGCGATCCGCACCAGCACGGTCCCGGCGAGCGAGGCGGCGGCCAGGGAGGCGCCGGTGAGGCTGAGCTCGACGAGGACGAGGGTGGAGAGGGCGTTCTCGACCTCGGCGAGCGGGATGCCGGTGAGGAAGGCGCCGCCGATGCCCTCGGCGTAGGTGACCCGGTACGCGCCGAGGCCGCCGGGCAGCTCGACGGTGTGCGCCCGGCCGTCGCGGGGCACCTCGGCGAGCGCGGTCTTCTGCGCCGCGTCCAGCTTCTCGACCGGGAAGCGGGGCCGCCCGTCGGCCGTGCCGTCGCCGGCCACCTCCGTCGAGTACCCCGCCTCGGTGACCTCGTCCCCGGCGACGACGGCGCCGAGGGTGCCGATCGGGGAGCCCGGGTCGCCGAGGAAGACGAGCCGCCCCCGGTCCCGCCCCGGGGTGGGACCGGGCGGCGCGACCGGCGGCCCGGCGGCCCGCTGGGCGATCCCGGTCAGCTGCTCGTCGGCCCGGTCGTAGAGGTAGGACCGGTACGCGATGGTGGTGACCGTGCCGATGACGGCGGCGACGACCGCGATCAGCGCGACGGCGGAGACCACCAGCCGCGTCCGCAGCGACCACGGCCGCCGGGCGCGGCCCCGGAGGCGCACGTGGTCACTCCCCCGGCTTGATGAGGTAACCGGCCCCCCGCCGGGTGTGGATCATCGGCGAACGACCGGCGTCGATCTTCCGCCGCAGGTAGGAGATGTAGAGCTCGACGACGTTGGCCTGGCCGCCGAAGTCGTACGACCACACCCGGTCGAGGATCTGCGCCTTGCTGAGCACCCGGCGCGGGTTGCGCATGAGGTACCGCAGCAGCTCGAACTCGGTCGCCGTGAGGTGGATCGACTCGCCGCCCCGGGTCACCTCGTGGCTGTCCTCGTCGAGGGTGAGGTCGCCGACCGTGAGCACCGACTCGCTGCGGGCCTGCGCGGCCCCGGAGCGACGGATCAGGCCGCGCAGCCGGGCGACGACCTCCTCCAGGCTGAACGGCTTGGTGACGTAGTCGTCGCCGCCGGCCGTGAGCCCGGCGATCCGGTCCTCGACGGCGTCCTTCGCCGTCAGGAAGAGGACCGGCACGTCGGGCAGTTCGCGCCGGATCGAGCCGAGCAGGCTGAGCCCGTCGACGTCCGGGAGCATGATGTCCAGGACGACGACGTCGGGCCGGAACTCCCGCACGGCGCGCAGGGCCCCGGCCCCGTCGCCGGCGCTGCGGACCTGCCAGCCCTCGTAGCGCAGGGCCATGGAGAGCAGTTCGGAGAGGGAGGCCTCGTCGTCGACGACGAGGACGCGGACGGCGGTGCCGTCGGCACGGAGCAGATCGGCGCGGGTGCCGCGGCGGGCTGATGTGCTGCGAGTGGTGACGGTCATGGCTCCCACGCTCGCCGCCGCCGCTGAGATCCCCCTTGCGCTTTCCTGTGAATTCCCTGAGAAAGCGGCCCGGCGGGACCCGGGTGCCCGGGGGCGGCCGGGCGGTGTTTCACGTGAAACGGCCCTCCTGTCCCCTTGAGGAGCGATGGGCGCCGGTTTCACGTGAAACAGGCCGGCCCGGCTTCACCCGGAACAGGCGGCCCGGCTCCACCCGGGACGGCCGGTCACGGTTTCACGTGAAACATCGCGGCGCCGTTGTCGTGGAGGACCGCCCGGAGCCAGTCGTCGCCGAGCCCGAGCCGTTCGAGGGCGTGGAGCTGGTGGAGGTACGGGTACGGGATGTTCGGGAAGTCGGAGCCGAGCAGGATCCGGTCCTGGAGGCCGGCCAGCCGCTTGAGCGCCTCGCGCGGGAAGGGCGCCAGCCGCTCGCTGAAGTCCGTGAACGCCATGGTGGTGTCCAGGTGCACGCCCTCGTACCGCTCCGCGAGACCGAGGAAGTCCTCGTACTCCGGCATGCCCATGTGGGCGACGACCAACCGCAGCCGGGGGTGCCGGGCGAGCAGCGCGCCGACCGGCCCGGGCCCGGTGAAGGCGCCGGGCGCAGGCCCGGAGCCGCAGTGGATCACGACCGGCGTCCCGCTCTCCGCGAGCAGCCCCCACACCTCGTCGAGCAGCGGATCGTTCGGGTCGAAGCCGCCGACCTGGAGGTGCACCTTGAAGACCCGCGCCCCGGCGTCGAGCGCCTGCCGTACGTACGCGGCGGCCTCCGGCTCGGGGTAGAGGGTCGCGGTGTGCAGGCAGTCGGGCGTCCGGGCGGCGAAGTCCGCGGCCCAGGCGTTGAGCCAGGCGCCCATGCCGGGCTTGTGCGGGTAGAGCATCGAGGTGAAGGCGAGCACCCCGAAGCCGCGGAGCAGTTCGACCCTCCGGTCCTCCTCCTCGCGGTAGGTGATGGGCCAGGGCTGTCCGGTCAGCGGTCCGACGGCGTCGAAGTAGGCCCAGACCTTGTCGAGGACGTTCTTCGGCATGAAGTGCGTGTGCACGTCGACGAGTCCGGGCAGTCCGAGCCGCGCGGCGAGCGCCCGGACGGCCGCCGCCTCCTCCTCCGTGCCGGTGGGCTCACTCCCGCTCAAAGCCGTAGCTCCGCTCGACCTTCCCGATGTGGACGCTGTACGCCTCGTACCAGTGCTCCCGCCCGTACTGCTTCGCGGCCGTGTGGGCGGCGTCGAGGCGCCAGGCGTCGAGCGCCTCCAGGTCGCGGAAGTAGGCGACGGTGATCCCGAGGCCGCCGGGGGTGCGCGCGGACTCGTACCCGAGGAACCCGGGCACCGCGGCGACGCGCTCGCGCATCCGGGCGGCGGTCTCGGCGTACCCCTCGGGGTCGTCGGGCCGCAGGGAGGTGAAGACGGCGGTGTAATAAGGCGGTTCGAGACCGGAGACCAGTTTCTGAGTCATGCGGTCACCCTCCCGGGGCGGGGCGGGCGGTGTCCACGGGCGGCGGCCGAAGGGATCCAAGACTTTACGAAGGGCCCCGGCCGGTCAGAACAGCGCGTCCTGCTCGCCCCCGGTCTCCGGTACGGCCCCGACCGGCACGCTCCAGGGCTCGTCCTCCCCGCCCCGTTCCAGCCCCCATCCGCCGAGGAGCCGCCCGTCGAGCACGAGGTGGCGTCCGTCGGGGGCGAGCAGGTGCAGGTCGGGCCCGGCGGCGGCGCGCACCCGCCCGGTGACGACCCCGCCGTCGACGAGTTCGGTGACCGTCCCGTCGGGCGGGGGCAGCGACGACAGGTTGAAGGCGTCCCCATGGTCGTACGGGGTGAACGGCAGCGCGTCGAGGGTCTCGCCCCAGCCGGTGACGCCGAGGGCCCGCCCGTACAGCTCCTCGATCTCCGCCCGCCGGGCGCCGGCGTCCGGCAGGCCGGCCCGCAGGGCCCGTTTCCGCTCGTACGACACCCGGTCGGGCACGCCGAGCGCCTGGTGCAGCACCTCCTCCGTCCGCCGGGCGGCCATCAGCGGCCCGCGTCCGAGCCAGCAGAAGGCGACGGCCCCCTGTTCGAGCAGCCGCACGGAGCCCCGGTGCTCGCCGGTGATGCCGACCTTGACGGTGCCGGTCCCGAACCAGGCGAGGTAGACGCGGTAGGGGCGGGGGTCGTCGGCGAAGGTGTCGGCGGCGACGGAGTGGGCCCGGTCGAGCCGCGCGCACGCGGGGCAGAGCCCGCCGGTGGACCGCCCCGGCACGGGGGCGCCGGTGGGGCAGGGGTTTCCCCGCACCCCTGCGCAGGCCCGCCCGCCCACGGCCCGGAAGGCGAGCTCCCGCCCGTACGCGACCGGGCTCACCCGCCCGCCCCACCACCGGAGGCCGGGCGAGCCGCCGGCCCATCCGACCCCACCGCTGCGCCACACCGTCCCGGCCACCTCCCCGCACCGCCGACCCGCCCCTCCCCCCCAGTCTCCCGCCCCCGCGCCCGGCCCGGGGCGGTCAGGGCAGCACGTAGATCCGGGTCCCGTCCGGGCAGGGGTCGCCGACCTCGCGCATGCACCCCCGTTCGATGAGCCGCCGGACGCAGTCGCGGACGCGCTCGCCGGAGAGGCCGGTGCGCCGGGTGACGTCCTGCGGGCGGCAGCGGACGCCGCCGCGGATCAGGGCGGGGGCGAGGAAGCTGGCGACGGCCCGCAGGTCGCCGCTGATCTCCCAGGACTCGACGAGCTCCTGCGCGCTCAGCGCCGGCGCCGTCGCGGCGCCCCGCTGCCGGGGCACGGCGAACCGGTGCTCAAGGGAGTCGGCGACCCTTGAGAGGCTGCGCCGCGTCTCCCGCAGCAGCTCCGCGTACTCGGCGCACTCCGCGAGGTGCGCGGCTCCCTCGTCGAGCGTCCCCTCCAGCCGTACGAGGACGTCGACGAGCTCGGGCGGCAGCACGAACCCGCCGTGCGCGGGCGCCGGTTCGAGCCCGTAGCCGCCGTGCCGCTGCACTTCGGCCACCAGCTCCCCCACCCAGGACCGGAACGGCCCGGCCTCGGGCGAGCGGCAGGCCGTGACGAGCTGCACCAGGCCGGGGAGGCTCACCATCCGCGCGGTGCCGCGGATGCCACTGCGCGCGAGTATGTCCGGGGTGGGGGCCAGCTCGCGGGCCGGCGCAAGGCACCAGGGGGGCAGGGCCACGGCCCTCAGCGCCTCGCGCGGCCCGGCGTACCCGAGCCGCCGGGCCACGTCCACGAGGGGGAACCAGTGCGCCCCGTCGACGGCGGTCAGCCGCCTCAGCCGTCCCCCGGCGGCGGTCCGTACGAAGTCATCGATGTCGATCGCGTCCACGATCATCACCTCCACCGCGCACGGTAGGCCGACGGCATATTCAAATGACATGCACATCGGACGGGTTCACCCAAAAGGGGAAGGCCCCGGGCAAACCCGGGGCCTTCGCGCGGTGTCCGACGGCGCCTGAACCGCCGTCAGCGAGCCCTAGCGGGCGACGAACTGGGTGAGGATCGCCTGCACCTCGTAGATGTCCACGCCCTTGGTGAAGGTCTTGGTGACGGGCAGCTGCTGGCCCGAGATCCAGATCTTCAGCTCGGCGTCGAGGTCGAAGGTCCCGGCCGTCTCGACGGCGAAGTGGGTGATGCTCCGGTACGGGATCGAGTGGTACTCGACCTTCTTGCCGGTGATGCCCTGCTTGTCGACGAGCACGAGCCGCCGGTCCGTGAAGAAGATGACGTCACGGATGAGCAGGTACGCGGCGTGCACCTGCTCCCCCTGCCCGAGCAGCCGCGCGTAGTCCTGCTGCGCCTGCGCCGGATCGATCGCGTGCGCGTTCCCGAAGAGCGCCATGCCCTTACCCCCCACTTTTCAGTCAAAAAATACGATCACCCGAACCTAACCCCACTCGAACCCCTCCTGGCAACGACCCGAACCCCCACCGGCCGGCACACGCGCGGCCCGACCGGACCGACGCGACGGCGCCGGCCGACGCGTGGTCCACACGGGTCGAGAAGTCGCCCGCCCGGCCGCGGATCTCCAGGGGGCGCGTCCCGGGATCGATCGCGTCGCCTTGTCCCCAGCCCCGACGCAACGCAAGAGGCCCCGGATCTCTCCGGGGCCTCTCACCTGTGTGCACTCGGCAGGATTCGAACCTGCAACCTTCTGATCCGTAGGCGCGTGCTACCCCGCACCTCACTGGTTGGTTCCCCGCACTACGCGGCAAAGGGCACGGCCCCATATCTGTGGGCGTCCGCCAGCGTGCGTGGGCGTTGATGTCAGTGACTGATGTCAGTCCTGCCGCTCTGCTCAGCTCAGCTCACTCTGCCATGAGGCGACTGACGAACCCTGCCTGCCTTAGCCGCTCATAGGCCCCAAGAACGTCCTCGGGGACTTCCTGGGTGATCGTGAAGCCCCGCTCTGGATAGACAAGCAGCCGCTGCTGAGCGCCGACCAGCATGTCCAGTACAAGGCGGGCATCGCCGATCGAGTCGACGTACTCCTCCAGCCGCATGTTCGTGGAGGCGCTCACGACGTCGACGTCGGGCCACAACTTGCGCGCTGTCGCGTACGCGCGCCGCTCCTCGTACGGCTTGCTGACGAGAAGAATCGACGAGACGTGCGTCCCGTGATCGTGAAGCACGGACCGCGAGAAGCGGATGTTCTCGCCCGTGTTCCTCGCGTGCGGCTCGACCAGGATCGCCGACTCCGGCACTCCGAGTTCGAGCGCCCGCTCGCGGTAGTGCTCGGCTTCCCCCCTGGGCATTCGCCCCTTGGTGGTGCGGCTGGTGGCGCCGGTGAAGACCATGAGCGGGAACATTCCCCGCCGGTAGAGACCGACGGTCGCGTCGGCGACACCTAGGTCGTGGCTACCCAGACCGATGCCCACAGAGCAGGGCCGCACCTCGTGCCCCATCTGCTGGAAGTCCCACAACCTGTGGGCATCGCTCCAGTCCTGCGCGGAGATCACTGCCCCTCCCCTGCGGCCGAGTCAGGCACCTTGAAGTCGTAGGCCCACGCGAAGCGCGTGGCAGCGTGGACGCCTACAGCGAACTCCACAACGGTTCCGTCCGCCGTGTACGTGGTCCGGTGGAGTTCGACGACCCACTCACCCGGCATGAGCTTGAGCTGTTCGGCTTCCTCGGGCTTCGCGGCCCGCGCGAACAGCTCTTCCCGCATGTGGTCGATCTCGTACCCGGCGTCGTAGAGAACCCGGAAGCCGCCGCCCCTGCCCGCGGGTCCCGGCGTCGGGTCGACGATCCTCGTCCCCTCGACATGCTCGGGCCTGTAGTAGCTGGTCAGCGTGTGAGTCGGCTGATCGCCCTCCTTCACCAGGCGGGCACGCGCGTACACGTAGGCCCCCTCAGGCAGACCGTGTGCCGCAGCGACATCGGCTGACGCCGGCACCCGACTGACCGACTGCGTCTGCTCGTTGCGCTTGTAGGCCCGTCCAGAGGCGACTCGGTCAGCAATGAACGCCACCTCGTCGCCGTCCCGCCACTTCGCCTTGTCGTACCGGGCAATGCCTAGCCGCTTCAGCGGAGCACGTTCACGCACGACGGTGCCGTGCCCTCGGGAGGAGGTGACCAGCCCCTCCGCTTCGAGCGCCTTGTAGGCGGCGTGCACCGTTGCTTTTGATCCTTCACCCGCCTCCACCAGGTCCCTGATCTGCGGAAGCCGCGCGCCCGGAGCGTACTCGCCGTTCCTGATCTGCTCCGCGATCTTGTCCGCCAGTTCCCGCCACTTCGGTGCCACGCGAACTCCTCTCGACTGACTCCAGTCAAACACAGTCCTAGGACTGTTGACAGTCCTAGGACTGTGCGCCATTGTCTTCTCAAGCGCTCCGCAGTCCTAGGACAGCGGAGCGCGGGAGGGCCTTCTTTGGGCTGCTCCCGGCGCCCGGAGGGTCCCCGGAAGGGTCTCGATGGAAGCGACTGGCCCTTGAGAACTGAACAGCGTGCTGAGGCATCCGCCCCCCTCCAGCGACAAGCGGGCGGCGTACGCGGGTTCTGTCCCCGCGTACGGATCAGCGCAGCTCAACCACTCCGCACCTGCCTTCTCGGCGGCTGCGGCCGGTTGCCTCCTCCGTCCGTCCGGTCCCCTTCGTGGGGTGCCGTACGGGCGGGGTTGAGGGGAGCCGGTTGGTTCCACACGGCGTGAGGCCCCGGTGCGGGAACACCGGGGCCTCGTTCGGGCCGTTCCTACCCCCTGCTGTGAAGGGAGCACGACCCAATGAAGTCCATCGCTGCACTTCAGGCCGTTGTTACGGCCAACCCGTTCGACGGTGAGCCGTCGGACGCGGAGCTGGACGCGATCGAGCGGGAGATGCCGCTGATCGCGGCGGAGATCGACCTGCTGGACGTGGAGATCTGGATGCTGGACCGTCCGGCCACGGTGCTGGACGAGCGGCGGATCCGCCGGGCCCGTAACAGGGTGCTGGACGAGCGCCGTAACCTGACCAACCGCGCCGGCCTGGCGCAGTCGGGCGGTGCCGCATGACGCACACCGACACCGCGCTGACCGCCGCGCACGCCGAGGTCAAGGCGGAGCTGGCGCGCACCGACACGAAGGCGTCGCTGCTGCTGGCGTTCACCGGCGCCGCGCTCGCGGCCGTCTGGGCGGTCGCGAGCAACAAGCCCCTGCACCCCGCCGCCCTGGTCGTCGGCGGCGCGGGCGCGGTCGTGCTGCTGGCGGTCGTGGCACTGCTGCTCCGGGCGGTACGGCCCAACCTCGGTGGGGGTGGTGGGTTCCCGAAGTGGGCCACGCTCAGCGCAGAGGAGATCCGTACGGCGTTCGCCGAGGACCGGCGGGCCGAGGAGATCGCGAACCTCTCCCGGATCGCGGTGACCAAGTTCGCCCGCCTCCAGCGGGCCATCGACCTCACCTACCTCGCCGGCGCCCTGCTGGCGGCCGCCGCAGTGATCGCCCTGGTCGGTGCGGCATGACCGGCGGCCGGGAACTGGGCACGCTCCAGCGGGTGGTGCTGGGGGCGGCGTTCGTGCCGATGCTGGTCACGGGCGGCGCCGGCGGGTACGGCACCTACACGAACATCAAGGCCGCCTACGGCTCCGGCACCGCCGTCGGCGCGGTCGCGGCCGGCGAGGGCGCCACCGCCGTCCTCGCCATCGTCCTCCTCGGCCTGACCCTGCTGGGCCAATCCTCGCCGAAGGTGATCCGGGCGGGGCTGTGGGCTCTTCCCGCCACCGCAGCCGCCATGTCCGCCACCGCCGCCACCACTCCCGGCGAGGTCGTGATCTACGCCCTCACCCCCATGGGCATGACCGCCTCCGCCGAGGGCGCCGCGTTCCTGGCCCGGCGGATCGTCGTCTACCGCGACGGCCGCGACGCCGAAGCCGAAGCCCACGCCGCCGATCTGGTGCAGGCACTCGCGTATCAGCGGGCGATGGCCGAGCGGCACCCCGACCCGAAGGTCCGCAAGAAGGCGGAGCTGGAGTCGTGGAAGCTCGCGAAGAAGGTCGGCGCCGGTGACATCGTCCTGGGCACCCGACTGGTCGACGCCCAGCGCGAGAAGGTCACCGCCGGCGCCCACGCCGCCCTCGCCGACATGTTCGGCGCCACCACTCTCGCCCCCGCCGTCGCCGGACCGGTCGAGCCGGAGCAGGCCGTCACGGTGGAGCTGGAGGTCGACCGGTCGACTCGACCGGTCGACCCCGCGAATGCGGAGGAATCGGAATGGACCGGTACGGAACGGTCTACCTCTGACCAGCCGCTTCCCGCCC
Organism: Streptomyces sp. NPDC035033; assembly: GCF_040636735.1. Classification (NCBI taxonomy): domain Bacteria; kingdom Bacillati; phylum Actinomycetota; class Actinomycetes; order Kitasatosporales; family Streptomycetaceae; genus Streptomyces; species Streptomyces sp. NPDC035033. The sequence goes on from NZ_JBEZUZ010000027.1 coordinate 62,225, forward strand.
TCGCCCCCGCCCCGGCCGACCCCGGCCCGGCGGACGAGGAAGAGTCCACCCCGCCCGTTCCGGTCGAGTCGACCGGTCGAGCGGCGATGCGGGTCGTCGCGGCCGAGCAGGCGGCTCCGGTCGAGCGGGTGACCCACCGGGTGCCGGACGCGGCGAAGACTCCCGTCCCGCGCCGTACGCGAGACGAACTGCTTGCTGAAGCAAGGCAGTTGACCGAGTCGTGGCCGGTGGAGAACTTGACGGCCGACCGGATCCGGCGGGCGGTTCGCACGTCGCCGGAGAAGGGCCGTTGGCTGCGCGAGACCCTGCGCGCCGAGCGGGGTGAGGCCGCGTGAGCACGCTCCCGGTCTACCGCTGGCGGCTGGCGCCGGAGGGGTTGGCGACGTTCCGGCAGCTCCGAGCGATGGGGCTGCGGCCGGGCGGTCAGCCGGTCGTGGCCCAGCTCGAACGCCCCCGCCGCCGGCGCGGCCCTCTGGTCGCCTACCTCTACCGCATCGACCTCGCCCGCCCGGTCCGGCCGATGACCCCGGCCAAGCGGGCCGCCCTGGCTCGGGCGAACGCGGCCCGCCGGGTCTGCCCCGCGTGCGGGCGGGACACCGGATACCGCATCCCGCCCTCGCTCGGCATGTGCAGCCCCTGCGCCTACCCCGACACGACCGCCGCCTGAGCGGCGCGAAGGAGTCCCGCCATGAGCAACCTCCCCGAGCCGATCCGGGTCGTGCAACTCCCGGACGGCACCTACGCCTACGCCGACCAGCTCCCCGCCCCGGTCCAGCCGGGTCCGGTGCCACAGGTCATCCAGCACATCCACCAGGCCCCGCCGGACCGCACCGTGCAGCGGATCGCGCTCGGCTCCGGCATCGGCGCCGGCACCGTCGCCGCCGGCGTCTACTTCGGCCCCCTCCTCGTCGGCGCGCTGACCGCGATCGCCGCGAACCTCGCCCTGCTCGCGTTCCTCGCCGTCGCCATGGCCTGGGGAGTCGTGACCGTCGTGAAGTCCGTCGGCGGCACCGACGGCGCGAACGCCGTGAAGAACGTGGGCAAGGCCCGTAAGTCCCTGCGCCGCCGCTGACGGCTGCCTGCCCACCCCCGACCCGCGCGGTCGGGGGTGGAAGGGGAGCCGGGACAGCCCCGGCCCCGGAAGGGACCCGATCGTGGCCGCCAAGAAGAGCAACGAGTACGACCCGGACCACCCGCCGCTGACTGTCGGCGAGGGCGTGAAGTTCGGCTGGTACGTCGCCCGGATGGCCAAGCGCGGCATCGCCGGCGAGAACGTCTACCAGGGCGACCTGGAGAAGAAGGTCGACAAGCTCCTGGACCGCGCCCGCGACCGCGCGGAGAAGAACGCCCGCGGCAAGGGCAAGTAGCTGTGCCCCGGGGCGGCCGACAGCCGCCAAGCATCCCGACCGCCCCGGGCCCATCTCCCCTCCACTCTTTCGAGCAGCAGGAGAACCCCCATCATGACCGAGCCTCTGGCCGAAGCGACGGTGGTCAGCCTTGACGACCACCGATCCGCCCGCACCGACACCCTGCCCATAGACCTCACCAAGCCCACCGAACCCTCCCCCGCCCCCGCCGAGTCGGGCGAGGGCACCGGCGTGGACGTGATCGACCTTCCCGGTAACCCGCTCGCGGACTGGTTGACCGTGCCGGACGGGCCGATCCTGCCGGTGTGGGCCCGGTCGGTGAAGTCGCTGCGGGAGAACACCACCGCCCTGTGCCGACTCGGTTGGTGGCACACCCGCTACCACGCCGTCCGCACCCCGAAATACCTGTTCAAGACCGTGCTGCTCGCCGCCCGAGGCTTCTACCGCGCGATCGCCGGCATCTGGCCGACGCTGTCCGCGCAGGAGCAGTCCGCGACCGTCAAGGCTTTGAAGGCGCAGCTGAAGGTCCGCCCGGAGGACATCGAGCTGGCGGCCCGGCATCAGGCCGCCTACGCGGAGCGGACCCGGACCCGTCGGTGGCGGTTCGGGATCGCCGCCGTCGGCGTCGCGGCGGCCGCGACCGGCATCATGCTTGCCGATCCGCTCCTTCAGGCCGGGATCGGTGCCGCCGTCACCATCCCCCTCGCCCACCTGGGGCGGGGTGAGGAGACGCGGTTGCTGGACCAGGCGGCGCCGCCGATCCGGGTGGACATGTCCGCGCAGCAGCTCAACGACGCGCTGCGGGCCGCCGGCCTCCTCAAAAGCGGCAGTGGCAAGGACGAGAAGGACCTTCCGCGCGTGTCGTGCACGATGTGCCCCGTCCGCGACGGCCGTGGCTGGTCGGTGATCTTCGACATGCCTAGGGGCGGCGGCAAAACCGCCTCCGACGTCCTCGCGAAGCGCGAGGTCATCGCCCAGGAACTCGGCGTGGACGAGATCCAGGTCATCATGTCCCGCGTCCGCGCCGCCAACGGCGGCAACGCCGGCCGCGTCTCCATGTGGGTCGCCGACGACGACCCCTACCTCGGCACGCCGAACCCGTCACCGCTGGAGAAGGCCGAGCGGTTCTCCATCTGGGAGCCGGTCCCCTTCGGCCAGGACGCCCGCGGCATCCGCATCAACGTGCCGGTGATGTGGCAGTCGATGTTCTTCGGCGGCCTGCCCCGCCGGGGCAAGACCTTCACCCAGCGCCTCCTCACCGCCGCCGGCCTCCTCGACCCGTACGTGCGGCACTACGTCGCCGACGGCAAGGGCGGCGCCGACTGGATGCCCATGAAGGCCGTCGCCCACCGGCTCGTCATGGGCGCCGAGGACGACGCCATCGAAGCCCTCAAGGCCATGCTCGCGGAGCTGCTGGGGGAGATGGAGCGGCGGTTCGCGCTGCTGCGGGATCTGCCGACGTCGGTGTGCCCGGAGGGCAAGCTGACCCCGGAGATCGTCGCCCGCTACAACCTGCCGGTCATCTTCGTCACCATCGACGAACTCCAGGAGTACTTCACCGCGATGGAGCGTGAGGACCGCGAGCAGGTCATCAACGACCTGTGCCGCATCGCCCGCCGGGGGCCGGCCGCCGGGTTCATCTCCAACTTCGCCTCCCAGCGGCCCGACGCCGAGTCCGTGCCCGCGAAGCTGCGGGAGATCATCACCATCCGCTACTCCACCCAGGTGGTCGACCGCACCAGCTCCGACATGGTGCTGGGCAAGGGCAAGGCCGCCCAGGGCGCCGACGCCTCGGTCCTGTCCGAGGACCACAAGGGCGTGGGTGTGCTGGTGACCGGTCCGGCGTCGTACGTGACGGTGCGGGCCGACTACCTCGACGGGCCGACGTTCGCGCAGATGTGCCGCAAGGGCCGGGCCCTGCGCGAGGAGACGGGGCAGCTCACCGGCGACGCCGCCGGGGACGTCACCGCCGCCGCCGACGCGGCCGGCGTCACCGTCCCGCCGATCGTCTCCGACGTCCTGGAGGTCATGCGCCACTCCCCGCGCATGTTCACCACCGACCTGCTCGCCGGGCTCGTCAACATCGACGAGGACACCTACGGCGACTACAACGCCGAGGCCCTCGCCTCCGCCCTGGAGGCCGCCGGGGTGAAGCGGACCAGCAAGCAGGTGAAGATCAGCGGCGCCAACGGCGCGGGCTACCAGCGCCGGGACATCGAGGCCGCCGTGCCCGCCGAGATCCTGCTGTCGGCCGGCCGGTAGAGGGGTCCCCCTCTACCCACCCCAAGATCACCCACCCTCGCGCGACCGCTTCCGGAGCATCCGGCAGGGGCCGCGAAGTAGAGGGGGCCCTTTACCCCGGTCATGGGGGCGGTAAGGGCCTCTGACCTGCAAGGTAAGGCCGGTAAAGGGGGCCCGCCCGGCCCCCTGCCGGACCCTCACAGGCCCGGAATCCCGGGCCGCAGCCTCCCAGGGAGACCTCACCCGATGGCCGTCACCGTCTCGCTCATCCTCCTGTTCGGCATCGCCCTGTTCTTCCTCCTGCGCTCCAAGGAACTCAGCCCCGGCAGCGCCTTCACCGCCGCCATGTTCGGCTTCCTCCTCGCCTCCACCGGCGCCGCCACCCCCATCAACCACCTCACCGCCACCCTCGCCGACGCCCTCTCCAACCTCTGAGGAACTACCCGTGCTTCGTCTGCGCCTCCGGCTGGCCCACTGGCCCCGCCGCACGCTCATCCTGACCGACACCCCCCGCCCCGACTGCCCCGCCTGCGACGGCGCCGGCGGGCACAACCGGGACTACGGCGACCACACCACCGGCGAGTACGCCGGGACCGAGTGGGACCCCTGCCCCTGCTGGGACGAGGACCGCCGCTGGCCCCTCCTCCCCCTCCCGCGACTCCCGCGCCGTCGGCAGCCGTACGTCGACCCGTGGGGCAACGGCCACAGCAACGAACCGCCCTTCTAACAACGCCGAGGGCGGCCCCCCATCTCGCCAAAGACCGGGGCCGCCCTCGTTCCAGACCGCCAAACAACGAACTGGAGACATCCAGCATGACGCATCTCTTCCCCATCCGGCGACGCGACGACCGACCGTGGCTGCTCGACCTCTTCTGCTGCGCCGGCGGCGCAGGCACCGGCTACAACTGGGCCGGATTCACAGTGGTCGGCGTCGACATCGCCCCGCGCCCGAACTACCCCTTCACCTTCCACCAGGCCGACGCCCTCACCTTCCTCGCCGACCTCATCTCCACCGGGGAGATCGAACGCTTCTCGTTCATCCACACCTCCCCGCCCTGCCAGGCCGGCTGCGCACTGACCGTCGGCACCAACCAGGCCATGGGCTGGGGCGGCACCCACGTCGACCTCGTCCCCACCACCCGCACGCTGCTGGAAGCATCCGGCCTGCCCTACGTCATCGAGCAGCCCAACGGGAAGGCAGAGATCCGCAAGGACGTCACCCTGTGCGGCGAGATGTTCAGCCTCGGCGTCCTGCGACACCGCAACTTCGAACTCGGCCGCTGGAGCGCCACCCGACCCGCCCACCCCAAGCACCGGGGCCGGGTGCGCGGGTGGCGGCACGGCGAGTTCTTCGACGGCCCCTACGTCGCCGCCTACGGCAACGGCGGCGGCAAGCCGTCGATCCCCGAGCTCCAAGCCGCCATGGGCATCGACTGGACCGACGTCCGCGAGGAACTGACCGAGGCCATCCCGCCCGCCTTCTCCCAGTGGCTCGGCAACGCCTTCCTCACCCAGACCCGCACGGGGGCGGCCGCGTGAACAGCCTCCCCACCACCGCCCTCGGCCTCGCCGAACACGGACTGCCCGTGCTGCCCCTGCGCGCCGACAAACGGCCCTTCGGCAACTGCCGGACCTGCACCGACAACGCCTGCGGCGGACGGCCGAACATGAAGACCCCCGGGCCCTGCGCCTGCCCGTGGCCCTGCCACGGCTGGGCGGCGGCCACCACCGACCACCGCACTCTCGGCTCCCCGCAGTGGGCGGCGGCGTGGCGGCGGGCGCGGGCGATCGGCTACCACCCCGGCGGCGCCGGCGTCACCGTCGTCGACCTCGACAACGCCGACGCCGTCACCTGGGCCCGCGCCACGCTCCCGCCCACGACGACGGTGGAGACCACGCGCGGGGAGCACTGGATCTACTCCGGCACGATGCGCTCCGCGAACAAGGTCCGGCCCGGCGTGGACATCAAGTCGCTGATGGCCTACGCCCGGTGGCTCGGCCCCGGCACCGGCCCGATCGCGGCCCTGCCGCCGGCCGTCCTCGCCCTGGTCGAGAGGGAAGAGTCCACCCCCGCCCGGGCGGCCGTGGACTCTTCCACCCTGCCCCGCTGGGACCGCCACGTGGCCACCGGATGCCGCCACACCCCCGCCTTCGTCCAGACCGGTCTGGAGCGCGGACTCGACAACATCAGGGCCCACCCCGAGCAGGGCGCCGGTACCGCCGCCTACGGGGCCGCGCGGTTCCTCGCTGCCCGGCACACCGTCTGCCCCGGCCCCTGCGGGCTCGACGGCATCGCCGAGGACCTGATCGCCGCTGCCATCGCCGTCGGCGTTCCCGCGCCGTACGCCCGCCGCTGCGTCACCAACGGCATGAACGCGGCCCTGGGAGCCGTCGCATGACCGCCCGACTGCCCAGGCCCACCCCGGCCGTGGGCGGCCGAAAGCTCGTCGCCGAAGGCGTCCGCTCTGGCTTGGGCCCGCACTTGCTCGCCGGGCCGAGGATCCTCGCGCAGCTCCACATCTGCGCGCCCGGACGCGGCGCCACTCCCTCCGCCCGTTCCTGGTGCTCCTGCGGGCGGGACCTGACCGCCTTCGGCCACCGCAAGGCCGCAGCGCTCATCGCCGACCACGCCGCACACCGCACGCTCTGCCCGCTCCTGACCCAGGGGAAGGAAGCCGCATGAACCAGCAGCCCATCGACGGGGCCGCCCTGCTCGACGAGGTCGAGCAGTTCCACCGCCGCTTCAACGTGTTCCCGCGCGAGGCCGCCTACGTCGCCGTGACCCTGTGGGACGCCCACGCCCACCTCGTCGACTGCTTCGAGACCACCCCCAGGATCGCGTTCCTCTCCCCGGAGCCCGGCTCCGGCAAGTCCCGCGCCCTGGAGATCATCGAGCTGCTGACGCCCCGCGCGGTCAGCACCGTCTCCGCGTCCGCGAACGCGCTGTACCGGCTCGTCGGGTCGGCCGATGGACTGCCCACCGTCCTGTTCGACGAGGTGGACACCATCTTCGGCCCGAAGGCCAACGCCGACGAGGCCCTGCGCGGCTTCCTCAACGCCGGATACCGGCGCATCGGCGGCGCCCTGCGCTGCGTCGGGGAGGGCTCCCAGCAGAACGCCCAGGTCTTCGACTCCTACTGCGCCGTCGCCATGGCCGGACTCGGCTCCCTGCCCGACACCGTCCTGACCCGCTCCGTCATCGTCCGCATGCGCCGGCGGGCCCGCAACGAGAAGGTCGAGCCCTACCGCCAGCGCATCCACATGAAGCAGGGACACGCCCTGCGCGACCGCCTCGCCCGCTGGGCCGACCAGGTACGCAAGCCCGTCAGCGAGGCATGGCCCGAGATGCCCGACGGGGTCACCGACCGACCCGCCGACGTGTGGGAACCCCTCCTCGCCGTCGCCGACGCGGCCGGAGGCGACTGGCCCGAGCGGGCCCGCGCCGCCTGCCTGGAGCTGATCAACGCCTCGCAGATCGACGACAAGGGCTCGCTGGGCATCCGGCTGCTGACCGACCTGCGCGACCACGTCCTCGCCGGCCTGGACCGCCTGCCCACCGTCGCGATCCTCGACAAGCTCAACTCCCTCGACGACGCCCCCTGGGCCGACATGGGCGGCCGGCCCCTCGACTCCCGGGGCCTGTCCAAGATGCTCCGCGAGTACATGACCGCCGACAACACCCCCGTCGTCGCCCGCAACATCCGCACCACCGGAGGCGTCCTCAAGGGCTTCTACGCCACCGACCTCGAAGACGCGTGGCAGCGCTACTGCCCGCCCCCCGTCCCGGCATAGCGCTACATCCGCTACATCCGCTACACCCCAGGTCAGGGGCGGTGCGGATGTAGCGGAGACCCCCCGATGTAGCGGCTACACGCGCCACGCGACGAAGCGCGCGTAGCCGCTACATCGACCCCCATCCGCTACACAAAAACACCCGCTGACCTGCGATGTAGCGGATGTAGCGGATGTAGCGGACTTCCCAGAAGGGGGCCGAACGGCCCCAGCCTGCCAGCGAGGAGGCACGGGTGAGCATCGCGCTCCCGACCAGCCACACCGCCGTGACCGTCCCAGAGGTCATGGCCGCTCTGAAGTACAGCCGCAGCAAGGTCTACGACCTGCTTCGCTCGGGCGCCCTGCCCAGCTACACCGAGGGCCGCGCCCGCCGTATTCCGCTCGATTCCCTGCACACGTACATGCGCAACAAGCTTGAGGAGACTGCCTGATGGCCAAGAGGCGCGCGAACGGCGAAGGCACCATCACGAAGCGCTCGGACGGCCGCTACCAGGCTGCCGCGTACGTCTTCCGCCCGGACGGGACCCGGACGCGGAAGTTCGTCTACGGCAAGACCCGCGACGAGGTGAGCGACAAGCTCATCGAGATGCAGAGCAAGACCCGCCAGGGCATTCCTGCCGCCACGTCGGCCATGGCATTCGGGGATTACCTGACCTACTGGCTCGCCACCATCGCCCCGACCCGGCTGAAGCCTGCGACGCTCAACAGCTACGAGGGGCTGTCCCGTCTCTACATCCGGCCCGCCCTCGGCAAGAAACGGCTCAACCGGCTCTCCCCCACCGACGTGCGGGTGTTCCTCGCCGCGTTCAAGGACGGGTGCCTGTGCTGCCTGCGCGGGGTGGACGCGGACCGGCCGAAGGAGGAGCAGTCCTGCTGCGCCGTGAGGAAGTGCTGCGAGCGCCGGCCGTCGGCCCGGACCGTGCAGTACGTCCACGCCGTGCTCCGGTCCGCCCTCCAGCAGGCCGTTCGCGAGGAACTGATCGCCCGTAACGTGGCCAAGATCGTGGAGACCCCCACCGTGCAGCGCGAGGAAGTGCGTCCGCTGGACGCGGGTGAGGCCCGACTCCTCCTGAAGGCCGCGCGGGACCACCGGCTCTACGCCCTGTGGCTCCTGCTCGTCTCTACGGGGCTCCGGCGCGGGGAAGTCCTCGCCCTCACGTGGTCGGACCTCGACCTGGCGGCCGGGCAGCTCCGGGTCCGCCGAAACCTTCAGCGGATCAAGCGGGAACTCCTCTTCGGCACCCCCAAGACCACTCGTTCCATCCGTACGGTCTCGCTCCCGAAGAAGTGCGTGGACGCGCTCCACGCCCACCGGGCCACGCAGGAGGAGGAACGGAAGGTCGCCGGCGCGAAGTGGAAGCCCCTCGACCACCAGCCGGGCGGGCTCATCTTCACGACGTCCACAGGGCGGGCGACCGACCCTCGCAGCCTGAACCGCATGCTCACGATCCTCTGCGCGAAGGCGAAGGTGCGGCGCGTCCGCGTGCACGACCTCCGGCACACCTGCGCCTCGCTGCTGCTCGCCCAGGGGGTGGATGCCCGAGTCATCATGGAGACGCTCGGGCACAGCACGATCACGATGACCCTCGACACCTACGCCCACGTCATGCAGACAACCCTGCGGGCGGCTGCGGATCGAATGAACGACGCTCTGGGGCTGGACGACATCGACCCGGACGAGGGATAGCAGGCCGAGGAGGATCCCGCCGCCTGATCGGTCCGGCCGTGGACGTTGATGTCATCCGCTGATGTCAGAGGCCCCCTGGACGATGTCCAGGGGGCCTCTGACCTGTGTGCACTCGGCAGGATTCGAACCTGCAACCTTCTGATCCGTAGTCAGATGCTCTATCCGTTAAGCTACGAGTGCTTGTTCTTTTTTCTTGCCTCCGCTCCCCGGCCTTTCGGCCCGCTCGCGGCGACAGGAAGAACATTACATGACTGCCGCCGTCATGTGAAATCCGATTGCCCCACCCCCTCTGACCTGCGGAAACGCCCTCGGGGGAGGAAGTGGGAGGCGGGATGGACCGGGGGCTTCCGGGGGCGGAAACGCGGCGGAAGGCCCGGAAAGAGACCGGGGTCACACGCGGAGGGCCGGGCGGGCGCGCACGGATCGGGATGCGGGGCAAGGGGACGATTCCCGGAACGGCGGAAATCGCGGAACCCACGGAAACGGTGGGACGGCGGGAGCGGCGGAGGTCCGGCCGGCGGAGGCGGCCGGGGGCAGGGGGAGCCCGGGCGGCGAAACGGCGGAAGCCCCGGCCTTGGGGCCGGGGCTTCCTGGGGCGGAGGCGGAGGGATTTGAACCCTCGATGGGCGATAAAGCCCAAACCGCATTAGCAGTGCGGCGCCATAGACCGGACTAGGCGACGCCTCCTCGCCTCCCGCGCATGCGCGGGGTGCGTGCAGATGATGACACAGGCGAGCCTCGAGTCACCAATCGCTTTCACCGTACTAGGCGGGCGGGGCCCAGGGCAAAGCCCCGGCGCGCCCCCGCCCGGCGCACCCCGGTTGCGCAACGCCCGCGCGCCCGCAGCGTTAGAGGGGGTGTCCGACCGGTCTCCCTCCGCCTCCTCCGATTTCCGTCCTCGTCCTCGTCCTCGTCCGGAGTCGTTCCATGCTGCTGCGCAGTCTCGTCCTCGCCGCCGCCCTCGCCGGTACCACCGCCGGGGCCGCCTCGGCCGTGCCGTTGCCGGTGCCGCCGCTGCCCCTGCTCTCGCCCTCCGACCAGCAGGCCGACCAGCGGGCCGACCGGCAGTCCGTCCCCCGGTCCGACTCGCTGACCCTGACCGTCTCCCGCAGCGGGAACCCGGCGGCGGACGGCACCTGGGAGCTGACCTGCGGCGAGCGGCCGGGGGGCGACCACCCGGCGGCCGCGGAGGCGTGTGAGCGCCTGGCGGGCTTCGCGCGCGCCGGGGAGGACCCCTTCGCGCCGGTGCCGGCGGACCGGATGTGCACCCAGGTGTACGGCGGGGCGGCGACCGCCCAGGTGACGGGCGTCTGGCAGGGGCGGCGGATCGACGCCCGTTTCTCCCGGGCGAACGGCTGCGAGATCGACCGCTGGAAGAACGCGGAACCGATCCTTCCGAGCGTCCGGGGCTGACGCTCGGGGGCGCCGTTAGACTCCCTCAGTGACAGGGCCGCCGCCCGAGGGGCAAGATGGGGCCGGCCCGCCGTCACGGCACATGCCGGACGGCGAACACCGGGGGCACACCCCGTGGGCAATTGCAGGCGTCAGGGAGGAAGCGTCGTCGTGAGCAGCAGGCCATCCCGAGGCGCTGCTCGCCTCGCAGCCATACTCGACGCCCTCCCCGACGGCCTCGTGCTCGTCAACTGCAACGGCACGGTCGTCAACGCCAACACCATCGCCCTCGGCATGTTCGAGACCCCCGGCACCGCGCTCGTCGGGCGCGGGCTGCTCGATCTGCTGCCCGACTTCGACTCGCGGCTGATCCCCGGTTCGATGCGCCGCCCCGACCCGGCGGACGAGCGCGGCCGGACCAAGCCGATGCGGATGATCGCCCGCCGGACCGACGGCGGCGAGTTCCCGGTCGAGGTCACCAGCGCCAGCCTGGAGGACGGGCGCGAGGCGTACGACTCGTACAGCGGCTACACCGGCGACGAGCTGCTGATGCTCGTCGTCCGCGACCTCACCGGCACCCTCGACACCGAGGCCGAGCTGGCCCGCTCGCAGCGCCAGACCGAGATGATCCTGCGGGCCGCCGCCGAGGGCGTCGTCGGCACGGACACCGACGGCCGGGTCGTCCTCGTGAACCCCGCCTTCGCGCAGATCCTCGGCTACCGGGCCGGCGAGCTCGGCGGGGCCGAGCTGCACCCGCTGATCCTCGCCAAGCGCGCCGACGGCACCCCCTTCCCGTACGAGGAGTCCCCGCTCGCCGACACCCTCAAGTCCGGGCGCAAGCACCGGGTGCGCGGGCAGGTCCTGTGGTCGAAGAGCGGCGAGCGGGTGCCCGTCGACCTGACGACGGCGCCGGTGCGGGACGGGGACCAGCTCGTCGGCGCCGTGATGACCTTCACCGACCGCAGGCCGTACGAGGAGCTGGTCGAGAAGCACGCCGTCGAGCTCGCCGACCGGGCCGAGCGGCACGCGGCCGAGCGCGAGGAGCAGGCGGAGAAGTACGCGGCGCTCGCCTCCCGGCACGCCCAGCTGACCGCCGTCCTCGCCGAGTCGCTGCGCGGGCCGCTGGAGGAGCTGCGGAGCGAGCTGGGTTCGCTCGCCGCCGACGACGGCGTGCAGCTGTGGCCCGAGGCCAACCAGGTGCTGCACCACCTGGTCGCCGGATACGCCCGGATGACCGCGCTCGTCGACAACGTCCTCGGCTACCAGCGCCTGGCCGCCGGCGAGGAGGAGCTCGACAAGGAGGTCGCGCTCCTCGACGGGATCGTGACCGGCGGCATCGACGCGGCCGTGGAGCTGATCGGCCCGGGCCGGGCGCAGTTCGCCGTGCACGCGCCGCCGATCGAGGCCGAGGTCGACGCCGGCCGGCTGACGACCGCGCTCGCCCACCTCGTCGCGGACGTGGCCGGGGTCGACGCCACCGGCAAGACCCGCGCCTCGGCGCAGAGCGCCACCGCCCCCGCCGACTCGACGATCGTGGTCGCGGCGGCGCAGCGCGGCGAGGTCGTCCGCATCGAGGTCCGCGGCCCGTACGCGGGCGGCGACCCGGTCCACGGCCCCCTCGTGCGCGGCATCGTGACGGCGCACGGCGGTGTCGTGCAGACCCACGAGGTGCCGGGGACGAGCGGCGGCGCGTACGTCCTGGAGGTGCCGATCGGCGCGGGACGGGGAACCGTTCCGGCGGCCGAGCAGAAGCCCGCGTCCGCGGCCCTGGCCGTGGCCGGAGCCGGAGCCGGGAAGCCGGGCGCGGACGACGCGCCGGGCGCTTCCGGTGGCGAGCGGGCAGGGGGCGGCGTGCCCGCGCTGCCGGCGCAGGCCTCCGGACCGGCGCAGGCCTCCGGACCGGCGGACGGCGGGGCCTCGGGCGGCGGGACCGTCGGCGGTTCCGGACGACGCCGGGCCCGGCGCGGGTCCACGGACGCGTTCCTGGAGAGCCCGATCGCCCCGGAGGGCGGTGCCGGAGCGGTGACCGGGGGCGGACGCCGCCGGGCCCGTACGGAGGAGGCTCCAGGCCCCGCCGAACTGATCCCCGCCCAGCAGTCCACGGGCGTCGAGCCGACCGGCCGCCGCCGGGGCCGGCCGGCGGAGGGCTCCGTGGTGACCGCCGCCGAGGGCGCCCAGGAGCGGGCCGCGCTCGGGGCCGCCGTGCCGCCGCAGGGCGTCGCCGTCGACCCGTCCGGTGCCCCCGCGCTGACGCCGGCGCTGCCCACCGCGCCGCAGGGCGCGGTCGCCGTGGCCGCCGTCGAGGCCGCCGGGGCCCCTGGGGTCCCCGCGATTCCCGGTGCTTCCGGTGCTTCGGTCGCGTCCGGGAGCGAGGGCGAGCGGCCGACCGGGCGCCGGCGGCGTGCGCTCGCCGCCGCGCAGGAGCGCGCCGCGGCCGCCGAGGCGGGGCCGCGGACGCCGTTCGCGCTGCCGCCGGCCGAGGCCGACCGCCCGCTTCCGGAGGCCGTACCGGGCGCGGACGGGCACGGGGAGGGCCACCCGGGCGGTCACGAGGCCGTGCGGGACGTGCCCGCGGGGCACACTCCCCCGCAGCCCCACCCCCTCCCGCAGGCCCCCGAGACCTCGCAGGCCCCCCAGGTCCCGCAGGTCCCCCCGGTGCCGCAAGCCCCGCAGGCCCCGCCGGTCCCGGGGGCCGGGCCGGCGCCGGTCGCCGCCCCCGTGGCCGTACCTCCCGCCGTACCGCCAGCCGCTCCCGTGGCTGTACCTCCCGCCGTACCTCCGACCGCCCCCGTGGCCGTCCCTCCGGCCGCTCCGGTGGCCGGTCCCGCGGCCGGTTCGCCGTCGGCCGGACCGGCGGCTGTCGGTTCGCCGTCGGCCGGTTCGACGGCGACGCCCGCGAACGGGACCGGTACCGGTTCCGTACCGCTGCCTCCCGAGCTGCCGATGCCGAACCCCGCTCCGGCCCCGCTCATGCGGGGCGCTCCTCGGCAGGTGTGTCCCCATCGGTCAGGGGCTCCGGCTCTCGCGCCGAAGCCTACTGCGACCGGGGAGCGCCCCGAAG